>CAJCIF010000214.1 GCA_903970355.1 Actinomycetota bacterium | reverse complement strand
CTCCTCCACATTCACCCTTTTGCGGGCGGGGGCGGCACTGACTATTACCTGCAGCCGGGCTTCGGTTATCTGGTCGGTATGGTTTTATCTACGTGCCTGGTCGGTCTTATTACTTCCGACCGCCGCACAAGCTTGAGCCAGGTATTTGGTATTGCGGCAGGTTTACTCACCATTCATTTAATTGGACTGGCATATATGCTCGGCTTGTGTCTCTTCTTCACTGCCTTTGAAGAAATGCACGGTTATCCAATCTGGTCTCAATGGGTGTTTGAACAAGCACGCAACCTCACCTGGTATAGCTTGCCGTACGACGTTCTCTTTGCCCTCGTTGCAATCGGAGTAAGTTTCCCGCTGCGATGGCTTGCAACCACTCTTGTTGCACCGGATATTGGACTGCCACGTGCCGATTCGGATGGCTAATTTAAAAAAATACATACCTCTTACGCTCGGAGCAGCGTTTACTGCCGGAGTCCTTACCTATTTATATGCGAGCCGGATTGAAGCTCGCCGCTTTCGATTGGAAAGTATGGCTTTAAAACTGGGGCCGGAAAGTAGCACCACGGGTAATGGCGGACGGCATCACTCCTTGCGAATATTGCATATTTCAGATCTTCATTTGCTTGAGAAAGATTTGCACAAAGCAGAATTCCTGGAGAGCATTACTGATGATGACTACGATCTTGTTGTGCTGACCGGTGACATTTTCCAGAACGAAGGAGGCTTCGTGCACTGGCAATCGCTTCTAAAAAGAAAACCCCGCCTTGGTGCTTTTGCCGTGTTGGGCAACCACGATTACTTCCTTTATGACTGGTATCAGAAAACAATTGGTCGAATCACGAAAACGAGACGTCCAAAAGAAAGACGCGATGTTTCTGCCTGGATCAGCCACCTGGAACGAGCCGGCTATCGTGTTTTGCAAAATGAAGTAGTAAACCTCAATGAGGTTGGCATTTCCATTCTGGGAGTGGATTATCCAACGATCGAGCCTGCACTCCTGAATGGATTGCTCGCCCGCGTGCCAAAAAACCAAATGATCTTTGCACTCTTCCATCTGCCTTACAAGTTGAAGATGCTCTGCGAAGCAGGAGTGAAACTTGGATTCGGTGGCCACACGCACGGCGGGCAGGTCCGCATTCCCGGCATCGGAGCTGTATTTACCGATTCCGAATTGGCGAGCCATGAAGCATCCGGTCTGGTCTGGCGAGGTGACACAGCATTTCATATTTCGCGTGGTTTAGGTGCCGACCCCCGTACCAATTTCCGATTGTTTTGCCCACCCGCTGCCACCATCCTCGAAGTCCAGGTCTAGACCTTTTTGAGACCTCTTCTGCAATTCTAATTTGGCGTTTAACAACTTCGAAACGTCAAATTGAGGTGTTTCGGCCAGAATCTATGAATACTCCGTATGAGGAGCCTTCAAATGGTGTTGGCAAATATCGCAGATGTAAAAGTGGGTCTCCTCGATGAGACTCTCATGGAAAGAATCAGAGAACTCGACAAAGAAGCGCGCGAACTTACACTTGCTCAAAGAGAGCTATTTCGCGAGTTTCGCAAACACTCGGGTTATTTATACAAGGATGACGCCACGACAATTGAGCTGATCGAGCTCGCCCTTATTAAAGGGGATCTGGCGAAATTAGATAATTTGATCAAAGCGTTTGTAGCAGTGCAAGTACCTGGATATCTTATGGAAGTTTTCGAGGCAGACCTCGGCAACTTCACAAGAAAAAATGCACAGGGTTCATTGTTGACAGTTTCCTGGGATCATAAAGAACAACGATTGACAATCTTTGCTCAAGGCCGTGTTGACCAACACACTAACAAAAGAGCGACTGTGTTTGTCGATCTCTATGCAGGCAGCTTCAAAAAGCCGGAAGCAGAATTGACCGTGGAAGGCATGTCCGAAGTTTGCACGGATATTCAAGCAGCCGGCAATTGCATCGCCGGCATATTGTGCAGCTTGTAATTTAAGATTTAAGTGTCACCACCGATGGTGACGCGTTCGTTGAAATCGCGACGAATTGGTATTAACGTAACGTAGGGGCATAGCAATGCTATGCCCTCCATATCATTGGGCATGGCGGTGCCATGCCCCTACATTAGCCCCGTGTGTATATGGCACGCACCAATCCATTCCATTAGATTTCATTGTAAACACGGCACGATCCAATCGATATCATCTCGATCGAATCAATTATTGGCGAATGAGATCGCTCATTGACTTCAATTGCTGTTCCAACACCATCTCTTCTGGTTGGAAATACAAATTTTGACTGGTGGCAGCACGCGGTCTTTCGAGACGCTGTGCTTCTTGTAGAGCGATGCGCGCATCCCGCAATCGTTTCGTTGCCTTTGCTAAGTCATTAGAATAATCCCATAATGTTGCCAGCTCCAGAAATGCGATTTCGCGTTCTATATAAGCGGCCCAGGCTATGTTGTGTGCAGAAAGAGCATCTGCAGCCAGCTTCTTGAGATGCATTATAGAAAGCTCGTTTGCTACGGTTTCATCGTGCGTGCGTGGTCTGCGAAGCATCCCCGGCAATTCGCTCGGATTAGCGGCTATGCGGAATTTCTCCGGTGTTGCTTCTTCGATCACTATGTTATCGATACACATGGCGACAACATCCATGTAGTCCGGTCGCATGTCTGAGTTTTCGGAACCTGTCTTCTCGACTACCCAGTAAGTTTTGCCGTTGATGGTTTCAACGACCACTTCTGCGCCGTTTGATTTCAACTGAAAGGCAAGAGCCTGATTGAGCTCGGCAAACTTTTCCGGACCACAGGTTCGAGCAAATGTCCTTAAATAAACGCTGGCCGACTCGACTTTGCCCTCATTCAACATGTCGGCAACAGCAGAGGCAGCAATAAACGGTTCGATTTCCATATAAATACACCAAACACCCAAGTAAGTATGTTGTACTCACTTCTAAAGGAAATGACGTTTTGGAGTTGTTAAATGGGGTTTCTAAGGGGGACTATTACGAATGGCTCGGTCCGGTCAGTTCTTTTGAAATACAGAACCTATCGCGTTTTCGCTGAATTGAAAAACCGTGTAAACGTCGTTCCTGCCCAACTTGACAGGATAATCTGCGCCCATATCGGTGATGATACCAGATATAGTGCCATCGCCATATTTACCGTCTAAAGTAACTCTTTGATATTTAGAGCTGCGTCGTCTATAAGGATCCAAAACTCGAAATACGATATGCAAGTCTTTGTCCGAAACGAGTTGCTCGGGGACAATTTGCATAGTGGTGTCACCATATTTAAGCGTACCAGCCCAGTTAGGGCCGTTTTTGGCAAGCGAAAGGCGAACCGATCCTAGCCTTTCATTCTCAGCACTGTATTCCCCTGAGGCATCTCCCAATGCCGCGTTAAAAAGCATCCATATGGCGCCTAGCGCTGAAAGCACTATTGCCATATTGAGCAAAAGCAACGGCAGCATTCGCGATTGATTCAAAGTTCCTCTCCTCTTAAGGAATCAAATCCGGAGTAGTGTGATAGAGATATCGGATCGTAGCGGCGTCACTGGGCGATATGGTGCCATTACCATAGTAAACGCTCATCAAATCATGAGGATTCAAACTGTGTCCTTCGATGCCGAGAGCATGGCCAAACTCGTGACTAGCAGACGCTTTCATTTGACCAGGAACCATCGGATTGCGGGCTGAATCGGTGGTGCGCAGCATTATCACTACCGGTTTGAATGGTGCTGTTTTACCAGACAATATTTGCTTGTACCAGAAACTGCGTTTGGCTGTATAACCGCGAATATCATTGGCAAAAAGTCCCAGGCCTAAATTATTTACGAAGTGGTTGGTCCAAAACACGTAGATATCCGCATCGGAAGGATCCTCCGTGAATTGATAAGAGAAAATCCCCTCTTTCTCAAAAGGCTTCCAGGCATTGACGCCCTGTATGGCTGCCTGATATTGGATGTCGCTATAGCCTTCCGCAACACTGAGAGTTTTAAACTGTTCGGCGTTTTGCACAGAGTCGGCAACCACATCGGGCCAGTGGTCTAACGCATTGACGTTACAAGCCGGCACGCCGTTACTATCGAGAACCGAATCGAGCGTAAGGCCTCTTGAAACAAATACCTTGAGAGGCATCTGGTCCGGCACCCAGTGAATAACACCTGAACCACTTCGGAATTGCGGGTAAACGCCGGTACCCGTTGTTTGCCGCACCTGTCCCGAACTACCGCCGCCTGTCTGCCTGGAATAGTTGGTCCGAAACTGACTGAAACAAGGCGCTGAAAGAGCTAGAAATGAGAGGGTTAAAGCTGAAATATATACTTGCGCGGGTCTCATGGCGATTCCGATGAAGGTTTTCCGGCCGATTCTAGCAAAGAATCTGAGCTACAATCAGGATAATCCGGAGGGCCCGAAATATGGCAGATCCCCGCAAGGCTGTTGCCGAAAACGTTGATGGCGCCTTTTTCGTCGATTCGACTTGCATCAATTGCGATACGTGCCGTCAACTTGCACCGACCGTGTTTGAAGATGCAGGTGAATACTCAAGCGTATGCGCACAACCTAAGAATGACAGCGAAGAGCGAGAAGCTTTTCATGCTCTTCTTGCTTGCCCAACAGGCTCCATTGGTACGCGCAGTCAAAATAAAGCAAAATCATATTTAAGTGATTTTCCTTTGCGCATAGATGACAACATCTATTACTGCGGATTCAACTCAGAGAAGTCTTATGGTGCAAACAGCTATTTCATCGAACATAAAGACGGCAACTGGTTAATCGATTCGCCGAAATACTTGCCGTATCTGGCTCAGAAATTCAAAGAGATGGGCGGCATAAAGTACATTTTCTTGACACATCGAGATGATATTGCCGATGCCGACCGTTATGCGCACGAATTCAAAGCAGAGCGCATCATTCACAAAGATGACGCGGATAGTCAACCTGATAGCGAAAGGTTGATTGAAGGCAAAGATGCTCTGCAATTTGCGCCTGACTTCAAAATAATTCCGGTGCCTGGCCATACGCGTGGACATATGGTGCTTATCTACAAAGATACGTTTTTATTTTCAGGTGATCATCTGCACTACGATAGAAGCAGAAAGCATCTTGCTGCTTATCGAAGTGTTTGTTGGTATTCATGGCCGGAGCAAAGAGCCTCCATGGCCAGATTAGCAAAACATCGCTTTCAATGGGTTTTAGCAGGACACGGCAATCGGGTACATCTAAATGAAGATGAGATGTCCAAACAAATGCATGAACTGGTCGAAAAAATGAAATGAAAAAGCTTCTCTTTGTTCTTTTTTCCGCAATTGCAGTCACAACTGCAAGCGTTTCTGCTCAATCACCAAACTATAATCAAGCCGTCAAGGAATACAACGAAGGGCATTACGCTCACGCTCAATCCCAATTTGAAAGCTTGAAAGCGAGCTATCCCAACAATGCGTTGGTTCGCTATTATGCGGGTCTTTGTTACCAGGCCAACGGTAATTTTGCAACGGCAAAATCGGAATTCGAATATGTGGCCAATTGCGATGATGCGCGCTTACGGGCCATGGCAAATGCGGGAATTGCTCAACTAAGCAGGGCCCATACAGCAACCCATTCGAGTTCGCGTTCACCAACTATTGTTGCGGTAAATCAAGCTAAAACCAGCTCTGTATCAGGCAACGAAAAGGGCAAAGTGAAAAAAGTTATTTCATTCTATAAAGAACGATGCACTCCTTGCCTGATATTCGATTCTGTATTTGACGACGTAAAATCACAGATGAGCGGCGACATTCAGTTCGAGCGCTATGACGTCAATGATCCACAGGGCAAGGAAGTTGCGGACAGATATAAATTCCAAGAAGTTCCACATGTAGTCTTTTTGGATGAGCGTGGCAATCTTCTCTATAACAGCATTCCTCAGATGAATGCTAATTCTTTCAAATCTCAAATCGAATCTTTCAACAAATAAACTCTGCAAATAGCCGAGTTTGTCGCTCCGGTGCCGGTTTTGTTAGTATCGGATATAATGGCGCGGCAAGATAGGCGAACATGTCAGACACCCCAAAACTCGATCATACAAACCTTTTGCTGCCAGTCTCCGCCTTGTTTTGCGGACTCGCTGTTGTAGCCGTCATTCTTTTACGACAGGCATCTTTGAATGTCGTTTTTATGCCACACGGCTATTGCCTGGCTTGGGACCCGCGTCTTGTTGCGATCTTCGTTTCAGCCAATGGCTTAATTGCCCTGTCTTACTACTCAATTCCGGCTGCTCTCTGGTGGTATGTTCGAAATAAGAAAGACTTTTCCTTCAACTGGATATTGATGCTGTTCGCCGCTTTCATAGTGTGGTGCGGCACAACGCACATCATGAAAATTTTGACCCTATGGCAACCGCTATATTGGGAAGAAAGTATAGTTGACCTGGTTACAGGTTTAATTTCCGCTTACACCGCCTTTCGTCTCTGGCCACTTATACCGATCGCTTTGAAAATTCCCAGCCGGGATGAGCTTGTTAGTCTCAACAATAAATTGCAAGCGCAAATATCGGAGAGAGAGCGAGCCGAAGAGGAAGTAAAGAAAAAGGAAGCGCTCGGCCGAGCTGTTCTGGACAATGCCTACAACGCTTTTGTTGCTATCGATCCTGAAAGCAAAATTGTAGATTGGAACCGGCGTGCTGAACGCATGTTTGGTTGGACTCGCGAAGAAGCTCTTGGTCGCCGGCTGACCGACACTATCATTCCCGCCCAATTTAAGGAAGCACACTTAAAGGGGCTCGAACGATTCAGGGTTACAGGAAACAGCGCGCTTGCTAATCAACGTTTGGAATTGAGCGCCGTCAACAAAGACGGTCATGAGTTCCCAATCGAACTGGCAATCTTTCAAGTTCAAAGTGGCACAAGCTGCACGTTTTGCGCTTTCATTGAAGATATTACCGAGCGCAAAAAAGAGTCCGAGGCTTTGCAACAAGCCCGCGACAAAGCTTTAGAACTCTCGAAATTCAAATCGCAGTTCCTCGCTAATATGAGCCACGAAATTCGCACACCCATGAACGGCATATTGGGTATGGCGGAAATCTTGAGAAGCAGAACGTTGAATGCCACAGACCGTTCTTATCTCAACACGATTCACGAAGCAGGAACGGCGCTCCTTTCCGTCATCAACGACATTCTCGATTTCTCGAAAATTGAAGCAGGCAAACTAACTATTGAGATGGCCGAGTTTGAGCCAATTGGTTTGGTTGAAAGCGTTGCCGAACTGCTCTCCGCCCATGCACGACAAAAGAAGTTAACGCTCCTCACTTTCATCGATCCGGAGATTCCTTATGTGGTCGTGGGTGACCAATTGCGCTTACGGCAGATCTTGATGAATTTCGGCAGCAACGCCGTAAAATTCGCCGAAAATGGTTCCGTCATCTTCCGTGCCACTCTTGAAGCCAAAGACGATCGCAATGTGCGCGTCAAATTTTCTGTAACAGATCAGGGCGTCGGTTTGACGGCAGACGAAATGAGCCAGTTGTTTCAACCCTTTATGCAAGTTGACAGCGTCATAGGGCGAGACCACATTGGCACAGGATTGGGGCTCTTCATCTCGAAACGACTTTCGGAGTTGATGAACGCTGAAATAGGCGTTCACAGCGTAAAAGATCATGGTTCAAATTTCTGGGTGAGCGTGCCGTTGAGAACTTCGATTACACCTGTGAAATCGAGAACCCCTGCAGATTTAAAGAACGTGCGTGTCCTCGTTGTTGATAATGAAGAAGCAGTGCTGGAAATCTGCAACAAATACATAACGGCTTGGGGCATGCGCAATGGCTCTGCATCATGCGCAAAGGAGGCGCTGGACAAACTGCGTGCTGCTGCCAAAGAAGACCCATATCAATTCGCTCTGATCGATCTTGTTATGCCGGAAGTAGATGGTCTGGAATTGGCAAAATTGATTCGGGAAGACGATGAACTGAAAAAGACAAAGCTAATATTGATAACTGCCTTCGACAAACCAGGAACCGGTGAAGAAGCCATTTCTCTCGGTTTTGATGCTTACTTGACCAAACCGCTCAGGCAATCAGAATTATTGGATACAATCGCTGGTTTGAAAAGAGAACAGCACACTAAAGAGACCACAACACAAGCAAAAGGCAAAACTAACGTAGCGTCAACAACCGAGAAACGTCCTGAGCTTCTCCTTGTTGTAGAGGATCATCCTATTAATCAGGAAGTTGCACTTTTGCTTTTGAGAAATCTTGGTTTTGAAGCACAAGTTGCTAAAAATGGCATTCAGGCAATCGAACTTGTACAACGCATTCCATACAACTTAATTTTGATGGACTGCCAAATGCCGGAGATGGATGGCTTTGAGGCAACACGCAATATTAGAAAGAACGAGACCCGAACCGGAAAACACGTTCCTATTATTGCAATGACAGCGCATGCTATTGAGGGAAGTCGCGAGGATTGCATAGCCGCAGGTATGGACGACTATATAAGCAAACCGGTTAATATCGACCAGCTCAATCTGATTTTTCAAAAGTGGTTACCGCAAACAAGCGGAACACCTGATAAAGCTGGCAATGGTGATGCTCCGCTTACGCTTCAAAATATCAGATCCAAATATGGCACACGCGCTCCTGAAATTATTTCGCTCTTTCGCAACAGTGCACCGCAAATGTTGCAGTCACTAAAGACAGCGTTCGCATCCAACAACATAGAAGAACTGATGCGCAGTACACACGCCCTCAAAGGCGTCTTTGGTGTCGTTTCTGCACCAGTCCTTACCCAATGTTGCAAGAACATAGAGAAGGCAGCGAACAACGAAAATTGGACGGAAGCAGGTAAGTACGTAGACGAATTAGAAGAAAAATTAAAAGCGATCGAAGCAGCTCTTTCCGAAACAACGCCTTAGATCTACGACTTCGCCACCTTTGTAATAACCGGCCTTTCAATATCAAAGCGTTCGTTTACAGTTGAATATGACGCACCTGCCAATCTGCCAATTGGCTGGAGAACTTCGATATCGATGTGTCCATCTTTATAAACTTGATCGGCAAAATGCATGCACTTAATTTCGCCAAGAATGAGAGTGCCTGCTCCCGGCAGCTTCGCAATTTCGATAAGCTCAAAGAGGGTGCATTCAAAATTGACAAGCGATTCTGCAACGCGTGGTGTCCGCACCATTTGTGATGGCGCCGGCGTCACACCGGATTTCTCAAACTCACTAACATCAGGAGGATAATCTCCGCTTGTCTGAACCATTTTCTCCGCCAGCGGTCTGCTTACAACATTCACAACGAATTCGCCGGTATCCTGAATGTTGCGTAGAGTGTCTTTGGGAACCAGGCGCACTTCGCCATCCACAGTTTCTGATTTAAAGGCCGGTGAAAAACAGAGTACAGGCGGATAAGAGCTGGCCACAGTAAAGAATGAAAAAGGAGCGAGATTATTTATCCCCTCTTTACTTGTGGTTGAGACCCAGGCAATTGGGCGGGGCTGCACGCACCCAATCAGTATGTTGTAGATCTGATGCTGGGCCAATTCGCTAGTTTTGATGATCATTTCTATTACCCTACAAATTTAAGAGTAAATTATAATGCGAGATCGACACCGGCGGATGAGGCAGGAGATTTGGCTTCCGAGAGTATTGATGTTGCAGGCTCAGCCAAATCAGACCCAAAATCTGGATTCCGGGCGCTCACTAAAAGGCAGCTGATCGGCACAGTTATTGGGCTTCAGTTAACTTTGCTCCTGGCTGCAATCGATCAAACAATCGTTTCAACGGCAATGCCAAGAATCATTGCCAGCCTGAACGGATTCGACCGTTACGCCTGGGTAACAACGGCTTACTTACTAACTTCAACGGCATCGGTACCCATTTTTGGACGGTTATCCGATATATTCGGCCGCAAGTGGATTTTGCTTGCCGGGGCAGCTGCCTTTGTTCTCACATCTCTTTTGTGCGGAGCTTCAGGGCAGATACCGGGAATTCCCTTCGATGGCATGACACAACTTATCATTTCCCGCGGCTTACAGGGCATTGCCGGTGGTATCATATTTGCGATTGTTTTCACCGTCATTGGTGACATATTTCCTCCAGCCGAACGCGGAAAATATATGGGGCTCTTCTCGGGTGTGTGGGGTCTGGCCTCCATGGTTGGGCCGGCTCTGGGCGGTTGGTTGACGGATCACTTTTCCTGGCGCTCCATCTTTTATGTCAATCTTCCTTTAGGCGCTATAGCCCTTACAGTTCTCTATATTGCCTTTCCTTATGTGAAACCAAGCGGTGTTGAGAGGAAAATTGATTATGCAGGAGCTGTAACTTTGATCGCATTTTTGGTTCCGCTGCTTTTAGGAACAAGTGCGGCCAATATGGGTGGTTGGTTATCACCTGCTGTTCTCGGCAATCTTTTCGCCGCACTGGTAATGGGCATCCTCTTCTATTGGATTGAGACTAAAGCAACAGAACCCATCATGCCGCCTCAACTTATGAAGATTCCAGATGTCGGTGTGTCGCTTGCTGTTTTGTGTTTTGTTTCTGTCGCTATGTTTGACGTTATTTTGTTTGCACCTCTTTTCTTGCAAACCGTGATGGGTATCTCCGCGACACGCGCTGGTACTCTCTATACTTCTTTGCCTCTCACAATGTCTGTAAGCAGCGCGGTGAGCGGGCAGCTCATCAGTCGTACCAGGCGATATAAATTGCTAGCCATGGTCGGAACGCTTTTGGCAACGCTCGCTTTTTTACTTCTCTCCCGCACAGATGCCAGTTGCAGTGAAATTCATTTTGTCATGCTGTTGGTATTGTTCGGAATGGGTCTGGGTACCACAATGCCTGTCTTTTCGGTATTGGTGCAAAATGCAGCCCCGCACAACATGATTGGCGCCGCAACAGCCATGTCGCAATTCTGGCGTTCCATAGGCGCTACTTTAGGCGCGGCAATTCTTGGCGCTATTATGCAAGCAAGATATCTGGAACACCTTCGCTTGATTGAAAAAACTTCTTTGCCGGCGGATTTACTAAAGTCATTGGAAAACCCAACCCGTTTAGCGCAATCAAAAGAGCAAATTGTCGCAGCATGGTCAAGCACCCCTCAAGGTGCGCACTTCATAAATGACGTCTTTCAAAACGTCACTGCCGCGCTTGTTTTTTCTCTCGATCGAGTTTTTCTGGTCGGCTCCATTTTTTGTGTAGTTGCTTTTTTGATCACTCTCTTTATTCGTGAAAAAGAGCTACGCAGCAAATAGCGTTAAGCGCAGTCTATTTGCGTACCTCCGCATTGGGGATTGAAAGTATTGCGCACTTGCAGGCGCAAACCATAGCGCTTGGCTAAATCCACAGCTCGGCCATGCACAACCTGAGCGCCACCTTGCGCTTTTTCCAGCATTTCATCATACGTAAGCGCCGTCAAAAACTCTGCGTTTTCAACGACATTGGGATCCGCTGAATAAACGCCGTCCACATCCGTGTAAATGTCACAGCGCTTGCAACCGACTGCTGCTGCAAGAGCAACAGCGGTGGTATCGGAACCACCTCTTCCTAATGTGGTCACAGAGCCATTTTCACTAATGCCCTGGAACCCTGCCACAACAAGAACATCGTTATCAACAAACAGATCTTCAATTAGATCTGTGTCTATATCGCGAACTCTTGCGCAACTATGTTGGTTGTCCGTAACTATGCCAATCTGCGAACCTGTAAAGGAGCGCGCTCTTATACCTCTGTCTCTCAAACAAAGAGCAACCAGAGCAACGGACACTTGCTCGCCGGTTGCCAGCAAGAGATCCAATTCACGCACATCAGGTCCAGACACACCAGGCTCAGTTACACACTGATTGGCGAGTTTCAACAATGTATCGGTAGTATCTCCCATCGCAGAGACAACTACGATCACCTTCTTGGATTTGCTAACTGATTCGATCACGTCGCATACGTGACGTATTCGCCCAATATTTTTTACGGACGTACCACCAAACTTCAATACAGCGATTTGATCGGCTGAGGAAAGGGGCTGACGCCGCTCCGGCAAATCGTAGGCATATTTATAGTCCAGGTTCAGTGCCTGTGTATGACATCTGCGTTGAATATTGGTTCTGCGTCTCAACACCCAGTGACGGCCTTGCATCGTAACCATGCCGTCCGTTTGAACTGCTGTTAGTGGACGGTTATTAAGGTTCGATATTTGCGTGGCCTGATCGGTGCTCATTGGGTTATCTCCTAAACAGAAACGCCCCCTCTCGTTGGAGGGGGCGTTGTGCACGTTCTTTGACTTGTCTTTCTCGACTTATCTACTCGTGTGGCAACTGCGCCCCTCAGTTGAGGTGCTCATGGCCATACCCATAGTAGTCGCGAAAAATTGCATGAGGCTATTATCACCATTCAACGAAAAAACGCCAAGGGTTTGTTTGCGATGTTAAGTGATTTATTAAACGGGTTTGGCGTTTTAATGTTGGGTATAGGGGCAAGTTATATGTAGCGTGCCGTCCAGTCCGACCAGGCGGCTGTTGATATAATGTTGACATTCGAACGTGTTACTAACTAAATAGATGAACCATCCACCGTTAGGGAATTCCACCGCTGCCGCTATCGAACTGCGTTATCCGTGGATGTTTTCGCGCGGCGTCGATATTGCCTTTTTCTTTTTTCCAGTGCTACTGGCTCTTGCCATATTTTATCTTGGTCAAAGCTCAGGAGTGGCAACATCTACCTTCTGGACCGTCGTTGTTTTTAACGCCTTTGGAATAGGACCGATTCACCAGGGTGCCACCTGGTTTCACTATTTCGACAAGAAAAACAGAGAACATTACCTGAGCACTACCAAACATAAGCGCATCTTTTTTCTTGGACCACCTCTGATTGTTCTAATCGCAATAATCGGCATGTTCGTGGCTCAGCAATTGACCATGTACATTTGGATGTTCTGGAATATTCAGCACCTCGTGCAACAAAATATCGGCATTCTTCTCCTTTACCATAATCACAATCAGGGAGAAGCAATTGTGCCGCGCCATCTGGAAGTGCGCAGCCAACATGTCGCAGCACTTCTATTTTTTCTTCTTTCGTTTCGATACGGCTTTGCAAACACGCCTGCAGCCGCCTTTTACAACGGCGTTATATTGCTCGTTTTTTGTTGGGCAGCGCTTTGTGTTGGTTGGTACTTAGGTGAACTGGCAAAACAAATTCGTGCTGGAGCCTACTTAAACGTACCAGCATTTGGATTTTGGCTCATCTCGCTCCTTATACTCTATCCACTTG
>CAJCIF010000213.1 GCA_903970355.1 Actinomycetota bacterium | reverse complement strand
GAGAAATTTTCGGGCAAATTTAGTTTGAATCAGCCTTTGCTCGCCGATCATGATGGCAAAGTAGGTAAACTCTACGGCACAGTCATAGAAGGCAAGGCAACCGCCAATCGCAAGCTTTTCGTGATTGATAAGCAAGGCATTGTTCGCCACATTCACGAGGGCATGCCGACAAACGAAACATTGCTGAATTTCGTCAAATCGCTCTAACTACGAACTTTTGCTCGGCCCGGCCAATTTCAATTTCTCGAGCACAAGTGACGGTGTGATAACTTCAGGCAGCACTATTGGTTTTCCCGGCTCTCCCGCTGGAAAGATTACGTAGAGTGGCACGCCCGATCGATTGAATTTATGCAGTAACTTTGTAATAACTGGATCCTGCTTAGTCCAGTCAGCTCGCATTGGCACCACATGCATGCTCTGAAACTGCTTCTTGATATCAGCGGAATCGAGTACCGCTGATTCGTTTGCCTTGCAAGTCAGACACCAGGCTGCTGTAAAGTCTAAAAATACAGTTTTGCCGGAATTGATTTGTGTATTGAGATCGCTCACATCAAAAGGGCGCCAGGCAATGTCGTCCTTGTTAATGGGCGTGGCGCTTAAAGTGTTGGCCTGGGTGGGAGTGAGGAATTCCGGTCTGCTGAAAATGAGGAGGTAACCCGCTACAACAGTTAGCAATACACCAGCGGATTGAACGAGAAAAACACGTTTGTGTGACTGAGTGAGATCCGTAAAACGGCCGACGAGCCAAGCAGCAAAAGCAACTATCAACAAGAAGTAAGTGAGGGTAGTACCGGCATAAACACCTTCTTGTGCGGCATAAACACTAACGAGCCAGGCTACTGTTGCAAGCAAGATAAAACCCATTCCTTCTTTGAGTTTTTCCATCCAGGCACCAGGTTTCGGCAGAACTTTGAGCCAACTCGGATTAATAGCAAGCAGAATATAGGGAGAGGCTAAACCTAGTCCTATAGCCAGAAATATCAGTGTAACGACATACCAGGGCTGCACAAAAGCGAAACCCAAAGCTGTGCCGAGGAACGGTGCCGAGCAAGGTGTCGAGAGAATGGTGGCAAGTACTCCTTTGAAGAAAGTGCCTGCCAAACCTTCTTTGTCTGCAAGATTACAAACAGATTTGTGTGCCTGGACATGAATGTGGAATACGCCAAAGAGGCTCAGTGCAAAAAACAAAACTATGGCAGACATGAAAATTAGAAATGGCGGATATTGAAATTGAAATCCCCAGCCGATGTCTTTTCCTGCCGCCTGCAAACTAACAACCAAAGCAGCTAGCAACAGAAAAGAAGAAAGAACTCCGGCGGTATAAAGTATTCCCGATATGCGAACTTCTTTCCTGGATTGATCGCATTGTTCCATCCAGTTGATTATTTTGATTGCCACTACCGGCAATACGCACGGCATGAAGTTGAGAATGACGCCGCCTGCAAAAGCGAGTGCTAAATAACTAAGCAACCCCAAACTTTTTTCCGAATTATTCGAAACATTGAAGTTATCATCTAAAACTGAAATTTTTTTTTGGCCGTCGGCATCACCGATTTCTTTGATTGACCCATCAAAATTTACGTCTTGGAACTCGGCGTTATCTGCACTCGGTCCGGCATCTTCCGCTACAACCGGAATTTTCAATTCTGTGCTGCCGTGCCCAGGCACACAAATTTCCTTGCAAGAAAGCCACTTAACGTTTGCTTTTATAGTAAGTGTGCTGCCTGGTTTAATCGTTTTCGGTACACTAACATCAGATGCTATCAGGGTTTTATCGGTATAACCGTAAGTGACAATACCGCCTTCTACTAACCGAGTCGGCTTGACCCACTTGAGAGGTCCGGCCACAAAGCCTGATGGCAGTTGCCATTCGATTCGTGTGGGCATGCCGGCATCTCCCGGCTCCTTATAATATGTGTGCCAGCCCGGCTGCATCAAAAGCTCGACACCGAGGCGTAAGCTCTTGCCTGGTACAACACCTTTTTGATCTGCAATCAACCGCAAAGAAACATGCTTGGCGCCGGAGGCGATTTGCTCATCTATTTGAGAACCAAGTTTCTCTTGAGCCGAAACCGCAACAACCGACGCGGTCAGCCCTAGTAATAGTAAGAAGGCAACGATCTGAGCCTTAACCATAGAAATTTTGCGGACGTTTGTTTTATTCATGCTTTCCAGCTTATAAGCTAAGTAAGTTTTCCTACTTCAGCATACGCAGGCTGCGTGCTTTCTATTCCTGACTTACCGCATCTTGCAAGAATTATATCGGTAGCTTGATGTCAATGGCGTTATTTCTAGCTATTTCGGCATAGATTCGAGCGCTTTTGCGCAGACGCCGCTCCTGGGTTGGGTAAGCCACCCGTACAAGACCAAAGCGCATACGCAAACCTTCCGCCCATTCGAAATTGTCCAGAAGCGACCAGTGCAAATAACCCTTGACGTTGGCACCATCTTTGATGGCACGGTGAACGGCCTGTATATGTTCATGTAAATATTTGGTTCGTTCGCTGTCATCGAGAGACCAGTCTCCTTCCGCTAGATCGGCAGGAAACACCTCAGCATAGCCATTTTCAGTGATAAATATTGGTCTATTTCGGCCCGACAAATCTTTTTTGTACTTGGCCATATCTTTTGTAAGCGTGTTGTAGAGCCCGTCGGGATAACTTTCCCAACCCATGCCATCAAGCGCTTTTTTAGCGACATCTGAGCGAACACCAAATAGGTCAATGGGAAAACCCACTTTGAACTCACAGATGTCCCTTGTGTAGTAATTAACGGCCAGGTAATCCATTGTGTCCTTTACACCCTGAATTGGTCCGCTGATTTTCTTTACTAACTCGGCGAGGGTAAATGGAAATGGAAACTCCAAATAGCCGGTTTGACAGGCAGTTGGAAAGATATGATTGAAAACTTGATTGCGATAATGCGCAACCATTTTGTCAGCCGGACTAACGGGATTGCGTGGCATGAACGGCCGCCAGTGCATGGTGAAACTAACCATAGCGTTAGGGTCTGCTTCGTGTATCACTCGGTAAGCGGCTCCGTGCGCTTCGAGCATGTTTCTTAAACTCATGAAAGCGTAATGGAAGTCGTGTTTGAGCCCAGGTGGCCAGCCACCGGCAATATAACTCTGGTAGGCGTATGCCAGAGGCTCATTGAGCGTAATCCAGTAATCAACGAGATCTTTGAATTCTTCGACCACCAATTCGCTAAACGTGCGGAATTCATCTATTGCAACGCGATTATTCCAGCCACCCCGCTCGGCGAGCCAAGTTGGCAAGCAAAAATGGAAGAGGG
>CAJCIF010000212.1 GCA_903970355.1 Actinomycetota bacterium | reverse complement strand
GGCGGCAGTGTACCGCCATAATTGATTGTGCCGTGGTTAACCAATCCGGTAACCACACCCGTAAGAGTGGGATCGCCACCCGTATAAATGCCGTAAGAATCGCCGGTGAAACCGTAATCTGTTCCGGCTCCCCACATAGGTATATCTGTTCCACCGAATACGTAACCGGTGGGCAAGTTCAAACCTGGAATAAGGCCATTAAGGTCTCCCGCCAGTCCATTCGTCAGGCTGCCCAACCCGGGTATACCAAACGGATCCGGTGAAGACATGAGGGCTGTTTGGGCGGAAGGCAATCCGCTAATAGCTTGGTTATGGCTGTGCGTACCGTTAAGAGAAGACTGCGCAAACTGAGTGACCGTTTGCTGCATCCCCATACCGTCCATAGCTGGCCCAACAATAGGCACATTACTGTTGCCAGCTGAACCGCGAGTGGAGCCAAGATCATAGCCGCCGGTCGCTTGAGCGAAGGCAGGAGTATTGATAGCCAAGGCGGCAAAGACAAAACACGACTGCAATAATGGCAACCGATCCCGGAACTTCATCTATTTAACCCTCGAATAAAGTGGGGCATTATGTCTATAGTAACGTGTAAGCTCGAGGGCGTGCCCTCTTCTTAATATATCCGCTGAGCAGAAAGTGCCCTTAGATGCGTTGAATGGTACTATTCCGGCACCCTCTTGTCAATAGAAAAGGGCAGAAAACCAGCTAAAATCTGGGTTTTCAAAGACTTGCAGAAAGAATTCGGCGCGCCCTTGAAAAAACTCCATAATATAGATGCGGGTGGAGATCAAGGGTACCAGGGGTAGCTTTGGCTAGAAACCGCGTGTGTATTAACGAACCGCAAATTTTATGACGATCTGCCTCGGCATTGAAACGAGCTGCGATGAGACTGCAGCTGCAATAGTAAAAGACGGACGAATCGTTCTATCGAATTGCATTCAGTCGCAAATTCGCACTCATCAAACTTTCGGTGGTGTTGTGCCGGAAGTAGCAGCGCGCGAACATCTCGAATCGATAAATCAGATCATCGATTTAGCTCTTTCAGAAGCTCGTCTTACCAGAAAAGATCTAAGCGGAGTGGCTTGTACTGTGGGTCCTGGCTTAATTGGTACTTTACTGGTCGGCATTGCCGCTGCTCAGTCTCTTAGTTTCGCCTGGGATTTGCCTCTCATTGGTGTCGATCATCTCTATGCGCATGTCTGCGCGAACTTTCTCGAAACAGATCTCGAGCCCCCTTTTATCTGCCTTCTCGTAAGCGGTGGACACAGTCAGATCGTTCATTTTTCCGATTACAACGATTTCAAAATATTAGGGCAAACAGTAGATGATGCTGCCGGCGAGGCATATGACAAAGTGGCTAGGCTACTGGGTTTGCCTTATCCAGGCGGTCCGGCGATCGATAAACTGGCTCACGATGGAAACCCGCACGCTTTCAAGTTTCCAGAAGCGAAAATGGCCGAATTGGATTTTAGCTTCAGCGGGCTTAAAACGGCAGTCTTACGATGCCTTGAGAAGTTAGAGCAACCATGGCCGGTGTCTGATATTGCCGCTTCATTTCAAGATGCTGTAACAACTGCGCTGGTTCGCAAAACCATCATCGCTCAAGAGAAGACTGGTGTGCCATTTATTGTTCTTGCCGGCGGAGTGGCTGCCAATACGGTTCTTCGCGCCAAAATGCAAGAACAATCCAAAGTGCCAGTAATTTATCCGCCAGTACGATACTGCACAGACAATGCAGCAATGGTTGCTGCTGCGGCATACTTCACGAAATCGGCTGGGGAACTGGGTTTCGGCGGCGATCCGGCCTACTCGCGCCAGAAGAGATCGCGAACGACTCGTACAAAGTGAACTTGCGATCACTAAGAATGGCTCAAAATCTAGAACTTGTCGGATGAAACCGCTTAAGGGGAATGCCTAATTTCTATGGCAATTACCACAGTGAATAGAGACCATACTTCCCCCGGATATGTCTGCGTGATAGCATGAAAGTTGCAGTCGTTGCGAGGCTTCCGTATTTAGGGGGTACAAGCAAAGCAACATAACTGTCGAAAGGTTACCCCACAGGTTATCAAAATATGTCATTTCAAAATAAAGAGCTCTCTTGTCGTGACTGCAACAAGCCTTTCATTTTTTCAGCCGGCGAACAAGAATTTTTCGCCCAGAAAGGCCTGGTAAACGAACCGAAACGCTGTCCAAATTGCAGGATTCTGATGCGCGTACAACGCAATGGAGAAGATCCTAGCCGGACTGCTGAGGTCAATTGTGCTGAATGTGGCTGCCCGACTCGGGTACCGTTCCAACCAAAGGGTTATAGACCAGTCTACTGTAGCGCATGCTTCCGCTCCAAGAAGACAGAAGCCCAACCAAGTGTTGAAAATTCCACCGCAGACGCTGAAGTCGCGGTTATATAAGTACCCATCAGAGACAAAGCTCTGCGGCACAGGCGTTTATTCAAGCGCTCCGTTGATTCTTCGTCCTTAGTTGCTGCGCTTCCGCCTGCTTTCTGCCTGCGGTCTTGCCATGTCTCCTTTTTCAATTTTTTTTGATGCCCGAAATTTGAGCTAATTTCGGGCAAGGTCTGAAAGAGCTTTTTGGGAAGCTCTCGCCTTTTAATATCGCGGTTTTTCTGACTTGTTTTTTTTGCAAGCTAAGTTTTGAGCGCTGCGATCAGCAGAGTTTGCCATGACAACAAAAAAGCGAAAGACGTGTTCAGAGATTGTCGAGCGCCGGTATCTTGTTACTGATACGATAACTTTATGGAAGCCAAGCTTCAGCGGCGTTTTTGCGGTCACGTATAATAAACGTCGAATGTAGAAGTACCCAAGTGTAGAGCTAGCATGACCGATAATACAGAACCGTGTCCTAGCTGCGGTAGACCCACTCCAATCGGAACCCGCTGCGTTTATTGTGCAACTGTTACTGACTTAGATCTAAAGAGCCTTCAGCTCGATTATATGAAGGCAGCGGAGACAGATGGACAGGAAGTTACCTTCCCAAAATCTGTCGTGGTGGTTGTGCAAAAAACTGGACAACGCGTCCCCCTCAAAAATCTAAAAGTCAAAATTGGAAGAGATCCTTCCAATCAAGTAGTCATACCTGATGACACGTTCACCTCTCGGCACCATGCCTGGATTACTTTCGAAGAAGGTGATTTCTGGCTGGAAGATCTCGGCTCTACCAACGGCACACTTTTAAACGGCCATCCGGTTGTCAAACGACAGGTGCTCTCTGCGGGCGATAAAATTCGGGTCGGCCATACGGAATTGACTTTCGAAGCCGAGAAGAACTAGTGTTATTGACCTGCTATAAGAGCGCATCTGGAGGGCGATTACAGCAACATGGCTGATATGGGCTCGGGTGGTGCCAATCGCATCGAACTTGAGAGTCAGATCCTTTGTGCTTCGCTGCGTCAAAGTTGGGCGTTAAGTGACGTAGAGGGAATGATCACTGTCGCTCGCCAACTTTATCAACTTTTTCCAGATTTGATGCCGCCTTTGAAAGCTGATGGTGGCGTTAGAGCGAACAATTTGTACGATTACCTTGGTATCGGCAGTGATGCCATCCAATCAACTGTAATCGCTGCCTATCTGCGCGCCGTCAAAAAGTTTGCGCGTGGTACAAACGTTCGCGATCATCGTGAAGACTATTTTCGCTGTCTCAATGCCGGCTATATCCTGCGAAAACCAAGATTGAGATTGAGTCACGATCTGGTAGTGGTCAGACAGCTTTTATTAGACAAAAAAGCGATACCGGAAGACGGCACAATAGACTTCATAGTGCCGGTGCGAGAGCCCGAACCGGTTCAAATGCTCAAAACTCAACCGCTTGTGCCCACCTTGCCTACTCTGGTGGAACTATTACGCCAAGCTCAGATTATCGGATCAGCAGAAGTGCAAGCTCTTACCAACCAGATGAATTTGGCCCCAGAAATCCCAGTGCAAGAGCTCGTTCTCAGTGCCGGATATGTTACCGACCTTGAACTTAAATCTCTGCAATTAGCGGAATATCTGCTCGCCCAGGGCAAAATCACGATTGCGCAGTTTGCTGTTGCGATGTATGACGAAAGAACTCAAGGCATCAGAATGGCTGAATCCCTGCAAATACGCGGTTGGCTGGAAACGCAGGTAAGATCCTACGGAGATGAAGCCAAGTAGGGGATTCAAAGAATGGTAATATGTACACCGCTTCTGGATCGATTTGGCGACAGGCAGGAAGCGGGTTTGAGTTCCGATGGCAGACAACAATCCTATCGAGATAAGTTCGTTTTCACGGCACCGCATTCGGTCTTTTCGCTCCGCCCAGGGAGTGCAACCAAGAACGTCGATTTTTCCGCGAGCGAGCACAAGAGTTCATGAACTACGTTTAGCCCCGCCTAGCGAAACGTCTATGCCGGTTTCTGAAGAAGCAACTGCACCGGTTGTCATAAGTCTTAAAACAGCACTGTCGCTCGAAAGTCTCGCCAACCAAATTTGCAACCAGGCTGAAAGCGTTCTCACTGAGCCGCCTGAACCAGGAACAAACGACACCTGGCTCAAAGAGCGGGCTGCCTATCTCGATCGCCTTTATAAAAATGAGGCCGCTACATTTGGTGGCACCTTCAACTTCGCTCCGAACACAAAAACACCAGAGCGCACTATTCACCCTGAATCACCGCGCAACAAAGTCTATGTTGTGAAGCGCCGCCCCCGCATGGCACGCCGCATCCCGCGCACAGGCTTGAGACCGTACACAACTCAAATGATTGGGGACGGCAGGCGCATTGAGCTTTACGAAAGCGGTGCCGGTGTCGTAAAAGATGCAATCGGACGAGTAATTGAAGTGCGCTCGCAAGAGGGCTTTCAGCTTTTCCTCACCTACTCAGCTTCCGGGAATCTTCAATCATTCTGTCTCCTCGATGCATGCGGTAACTTGCATGCCGTTGCCGAACAAGATCAACACGGCGCGATCGTAAGGGGTCCAAACGGCCGGATTCAGGCTGCTGGAGAATACATGTCTGCTGGTCCGAGCGGCTGCTTGACCGTACATCGGTTTGATGGTCAATTTTGGAGCATCGATATCGTCCTGGGGCGCTATACAGAACGCCGCCTTATTCGCGATCGCAACGACCAGGCTCATTGCCTGACCGCAATTTTTGCAGACGATGGTTTCCGCATGATGACACGTTTTCAAACTCTCACAGCCGAAACAATCGAAAATGATGCAGCCTGGCTGGGCAGCAATACCAAAGCCACTCTACGGTTTTATGGCCGCGATGGCTCAATGGTTGAATTTGATTCCGATGAAAATTTGGAAGCTCTGCAACCAAACAAATTCAATCCGCCCAGCGCTCGGCATGCTGCTGCCGGCTGGCACCGCGACAAACAAGCGAGAACTGCATGGGATGCAGTTGAGCACTATCTGGGATTCGATGCTCGTCACTTTTGATCATGAACGAATCCCCTGAGGCGAGAACGCCTGACCCAATTGAGTTCGGCACCGATGGTTGGCGCGCAATCATCGCTGAACAATTCACGTTTGCAAACGTAGAAAGAGTTACC
>CAJCIF010000211.1 GCA_903970355.1 Actinomycetota bacterium | reverse complement strand
GCCATTTTTGCAATAGTCAGTTTCAATGGCGACAAGAGTACATACGATCAGATATTAGAATGCTGGCATAACGCTGTTACCCCTACTACTAAAAACCGAGCTCTTTTCTCGCTGTCGAACTTTCAGGAGCAAGATCTCATTGAGAGAACGCTCAGCCTTTCGTTAACTGATGCGGTTCGGATTCAGGATTCACCTCATCTATTGTCGCGTTTGATATCAAACCGAGAAGGTTATGCAATTGCATGGCCTTTTGCTAAGAATCATTGGTTTGAAATCGTAAAGAAATTTCCACCATATAGTATTCCAGCACTGATTGGTGCTAATTCAATAGTGAAAACAGAAAGTGCTGGAGCCGATTTCAAATCCTTTTTCGAAAAGCACCCGGTCACCGAAGGCAGTAGAGATTTCGCACGGACTCAAGAAAGAATTGCAAACAATATCTATTTTGAATCGAACTGCCTTAAACCAACACTCAAATGGATATCTAACACTTTAGAAAAGAAGAAATAACTTGATGAAAACAAATGATTGGAAAAGACTGATTTCTTTTTCTCTAGGTCTGCAATTTGTATTTACCGTATCTCAACCTGCATTTGCATGGTCTATGCACCAGGGCGAAGTTGCAGATGTAAGTGGAGCGTCATCAGACAATTCCCCGACCCAAACCGATACGGCATCTCAAACCGATACGGTACCTCAATCTAATACGACCCCTCAATCCGATACGGCCCCTACAAAGCAAGAAAAGAAAGAAGAGAAGAAGAGGGAAAAAGAGGCAAAGAAAGAAGAGAAAAAGGAAGAGAAGGATAAAAGCAAAGACGATGCAGCCGCTGCCCCCTCGACCGCAAACAGCTTGCCACCATGCATCTCCTGGGTAAGCCCTTTAGCCAAACCGCGCCTCATTCTCCTGTGCATTCATGGCTTAGGGCTCTATAGTGGCTCATATAAAGATTTCGGCACGCATTTGTCTCAACTAGGTATTGGCACATATGCAATTGATGTTCGCGGATTTGGTTCCTGGATGAAATCCGGCGGCAAACAGGAGGTGGACTTCAATGGCTGTCTGGAAGATATACGAACAAGCATAGTTTCTTTAAAAGCGGCGAATCCAAAGCTGCCGTTCTTTCTGCTCGGAGAATCCATGGGTGGTGCAATTGCTCTGCGCTTTGCTTCCATGCACCCTGAAATGATTGATGGTTTGATTTCGTCAGTTCCTTCCGGTGAACGCTTTCAACAAAAGAAAACAGACTTGAAAGTCGCACTCGAATTTTTGATGGGGCCGAATAAGGATAATGATGTTGGTGTCGGTGTTGTAAAACAAGCCACGAAGAATCCGAAACTCAGGAAAGATTGGGAAAATGATCCTCTCGATCGCATGGACCTTTCGGCAAAGGATCTGATTCATTTTCAACGTTTCATGAACGAAAATCATGATGCGGCTAAAGAAGTGAAAACACTGCCTGTTTTGTTTGTCCAGGGCATGGAAGATCGGCTTGTAAAACCGGAAGGCACCTGGGATCTCTTCAATCAGCTTGCTACTCAAAACAAATATTTTGTGGCTCTCCCAAGTGAGCATCTTATATTTGAGGAAACACAGGACAATCCTCTCGAGCAGAAGTTGAAGAACTTCCGCTTGCTCACAGCATGGCTCATGACGGAAGCACATGTGAATTTCAGGTTTGCCGATCAGATGGACCAATCGGCGCTATCGAATGGGATTTCGCTCATGCTTACAGGCAATTATGATGGAGCAAAAACAGCTTTGATGCAGTTGGTTACGTTGGAGCCGCGTAATACTCTTGCGCATTACTTTCTGGGACAAACATATTTGAAAACGAAACAACCTGGTCTGGCTCGGCAAGAGTTTGTCAAGTCAGTTGATTTAGCAAGAGGATCGCAATTGGCGAGTCAGGCCAATGGCTACTTGCTCAACATGAGCAAAACAACTGGGACTTCCGCTGATGCTTCCAAGCCGTCACCCATTCCACCAGCGCCAGAAATAACTCAAGGCAAGGTGACCTTGCTTGCCTTTTATGCCAATTGGGCGGCGCAATGTGATTTGCTTGATTCCTGGTTTGAAAAGGGGAAAGCCAGGTTCGGTGATAAAGTGCAATTCAAGAAACTCGATGTTGATGACGATGCGAACAAACCTCTTGTGAAGCAATTCTTGATCGGACCGATCCCAACTATTGTTCTTCTCACAGCAGATGGCAAAGTCAGCTCTACCATCATCGGGCAGACAACGATTGCGAATATACTTGATGCTCTGGCGCCCCTCATAAAGCGTACGCCGCCGCCAAGCGCTGTAAAGAAATAGATTCGACAATTGGAGGCTCCATGAACAAGCGCATGAAACTGTTAGCAGGGCAGTGTGTGTTAATGCTGAGCTTTGCTTTCAATTGTCCAAAAGCGCATTGCGAATTATTGGATGATGTCGAACAAGATTTCCATAAATCCTATAGTGTCGATAAGGCATTGGTGATTTCGGCACTTGGTCCTTATATTTTGGTGAAAGACGACAAGATCACTCTCGTCAACGGCAAAAACCGAATCGACCGAAGCACTCAAATACAGTTTTACGATCAGCTAAAGGTAATCGATCACATTCCGTTGTCGATCTATTTGATCTTGCGTGAAAAGACAGGAACACAACTGGAAAGTCAAACGATAAAGGAGCTGGAAACCTTTCGTGATTATGCCGATTCTGTAGTTAAAATATTGCCGCCCATGAATTTGCCACCACTAACGCTAAAGCGCCAGGAGAGAATTCTGGCGGATTCCTCTGCATTTGCAAACAAGGTGCTCAAAGCAGGCACAGTGAGTGAAGCCGACCTCAATTCCTTTGCCGGTGGATTAGGAAACGACTCGTTGGAAAATGCCTATGAGGCAATTTCAGCCGAGTTGACGGAAATGGAAAGAGACCTTGATGATTTTATAGCCATGATACCGCCAGAGGATCGCAAGCGCGTTCATGTCATCGTATTTGGTGGTCACATGCCCCGTATGAAGAACTCAGCTATGCAACTGCTCGAAAAATATTTTGGCGAAGCAACGGAAGGAAATCACATCATTTACTGTGAGGGAACAGACAGTGAAGAAAAGGGAGTTGATTTGTTAGCCTCCCACATCGTTGACTCCCATATCGGACTCTCGTTTTTTGGCGATCGTTGGCGCATGCATAGGGATTTGCTTGGAGACGGTGCGGCGCGCTTCCTCAAAGAACACAAAATCCCAAGCCATCCGCTTTCTCCGGAGTGATAGGCTTAAAGAATAAAAGGAGGAAACCTGATGGCGCTGGCAAGTAAGAAGAAGCAGAATGGCTTTGCCTGGCGCCGGTACCAAAGCTTCCTTTTTGTGGCTGTATTTTTGTCGGTTTTGAGCTACCAATTTTCCTATGCCGGTTCTGATGCGCCTGATGTTTCAAAGGGATATGAATACCTCCACAATGGACAACTTCCGGAATTAGTAAAATTGCTTACTGCGAAAACCAGCAAAAAGGGATATAGCTCCGTTTGGGATGAATTAGCAGGTTTGTACGATGTGAGGGCCAATAGCGGCGGCGCTCGTGATGCTGCTGCAAAAATGAAATTGGCACTTCAGTCAGATCAAAACAACGATCACTTGCTAGCGACTTATGCTCTTGTCCTCATCTTTATTTCCGATGACGCGAAAGACGTTTCGAACTATGCCAAAGCGGGAAATCGTGCTGCAATGTCAATGCGACAAGAGGCTGTGCATTGCGCTTTAAGAGCGGTTTCGCTTGCACCAAAAGAAGGCAGAAACCATGCCGTACTTGCTGCCTGTTACGCTGCACTAATGCGCAACGATGAAGCGGCCGAAAGCTTTACACAAGCTATCAAGCTCTCTCCCAATGATGTAACAGTAAATGAGTTAGCATACAAATTTTACAGCGTCACCGCACTCGATGGCAAAGCAAGCATAGGCTGTTACGAAAGGCTTACCAAAGAGCTTCCTAATTCTCCCTATATGTGGGTAAAGCTAGGTGAGGCTAAAGCGAATGACAATGATTTGAATGGTGCACTCCAGGCTTATACGATCGCAATCCAGAAAAATCCCAAATATGTGATGGCTTACATACACAGGGCCGGGCTCGAAAGACACATGCAACGCTGGCAGGATGCTGTTCGAGACTACAGCGTAGCAGTACCCACAGACGCCTTGTACCGGAGAGATCGATCGGATTGCTATGAGAAACTAAATCAACACGATAAGGCGTTGGCCGATATGACTCTTATGATCAACACTATGACTCTCACTTATGAAAAAATGAAAGGCGTAACAGTAACACCCGCAAATGAAAAAGACTTTCAAGCACAACTTGCCAAAAGCGATAAAAATTACCGCAACCTCTTGTTGAAGCGTGTTGTTATTCTCGGTGAGCTCGGGCGCTACGAGGATGCCATCTCAAGTATCGGTCCAATATTGGTGGCAGACCCCCTCAATGAAGCAGCGCTCGATAACAGGCAGATTTTCTACAGAAAAACCAATCGATACAAAGAAGCATTGGCTGATTTGAACAAATTGTTGATTCTGCACGAAGCACCGGAATGGTTCAAAGCCCGCGCTGATGTTTATACGCATCTAGGGCAAACAGCAAAAGCTGCTGCAGACGAAAAGCGTTCTAAAGAACCGGCTTATTGATTTACTTCCAGGCATACTGCATCGCAGTGGAAAGAGCCAGGAGAGCGGTTGTTGCAATAAGATAGTAATTCACCTTTTCCTTGCGCGTGAAGAATTGGTGGAACGAATAAGCGAGAAATCCGGCCAACATAGCTTTATCAAGCCCAAAAGTAAACAACGAAATCGCACCCATCATAATCGCAACACCGACATCGAATTTTCCAAAGTTTGTTTCGGCATCAAAGAAGTGGCGAATGGGCAGCAAAAGCCAACCGACGTACAGGGCAATTCCGGATGCAGCTTCTCCGGGTACGAGTGCCACAAGCGGAGTGAAAACCAGACTTACCAGGAGCAACAGACCGCACACGATCGCAGTTATTCCTGTACGTCCGCCCGCTGCGATGCCGACAGCGCTTTCTACGAAGGCTATGAGGCTTGATGTTCCTACTAGTGATCCAAGAACGGTGCCGGCGCCGTCTACATAAAGACCCTTTTCGATGTTGCGCACTTTTCCGTTAGACTGAAGATTGGTGGCGGCGGTAAGACCTATAAATTTACCGATACCTCCAAAGAAATCAATAATGAAGAAAATCAGCACTACAGACAGTGCACGGCGATCTTTCAAGATCGAAATGGGATCTAACTGCAAAAGAGATTTAAACATCGCCGGAGAAAATTCAGGCGGTGCTTTAACGGCTATGCCAAGCATCTTACAGGCGATAGCCGCGATGATAATTGCGACCAGGATGCTGCCCAGGAAACGAAAGCGTTTCGTGCCCAATATGAATGCAGCGGCGAATCCTACATAAAGGACGATCGCCTCGTTTGATGTCAACCGACCTATTCCCCAATTTGAAAAATCCGGCAATCCATCTTTAAAAGAAAGAATCTTCGCGACAAAAAGCCCGATCGTTGCGACGAAAATTCCAACGCTTACGCCAATATTGATTTTCAGTCCCGCTGGAATGGCGTCGATAATTTTTTGCCGAACAGGCAGGAGCGTGAGGATAATACAAACAATACCGGACAAGAAGCAGGTTCCCAGCCCTTGTTGCCATGTCATACCGAGAGTGCCGCAAACGCTAAATGCAAAGAAGCCGCTCATCTCAATGCCGGGAGCAACTGCAAACGGTAATTTTGCCCAGAATCCCATAGCGAGAGTGGCAAGGCCGGAAGCGATCGCTGTTGCAAACAAAATGGCGCTGCTATCCATGCCGGAATGCCCAAGGATAGCCGGATTGAGAATGAGAATATAGGCAAGACTGAGATAGGTGGAAAGTCCTGCAATCAATTCCGTTTGCAGATTGGTCTCAAGCTCGTCGAGGTTGAAATAGCGATTAAGAAAGTTGCCCATCACACCCGAGTTTTAGTGGCATTGCATCTCGAGTCTGCGACTAGAAGCTGCTTTACAAGCAGGGAGCGTTATTTACGCCAACGATAATAGCCATAAACGGGAATACCAGCTGCAAGGATGAGAAATCCGGCTAACTGGTACATCCATTTCGTGCAGCCGAACGCAATGTAGCCAAATATTACCACGGTAGATAATGCCATCAACCAGGCCAAACCGTTGCCAGAAGCCCCTATGCGGAAAGGGCGGGGGAGGTGTGGGTCCGTATATCGCAAACTTATAAAGCTTGCGCCATAAAGCACTACCAGCAAAATGTACATGAAGCTGAAGGTCTCGCCGAGAAACGAATAAGCGTCGGGAAATACACCAAAGCGACTCAAAATATTGGCGCCTATGCCAACCACAAGCAGGCATCCGCATTGAAACCAGAGCGAATAACTTGGAACAGCAGTTGTTCCGGAAAGGGTGCCGAATTGTTTAGGGAATAGACCGGTATGCGCCATTGAATAGCCGATGCGTGCGCATGCCAATAACCCACCAAGTGCACAACCTACTATTGAAGCTATTACGAGTGCTGTTGCACATTGACCCCAGCTCCTTCCCATCAAGAATGTAGTGACACCAGGTACGGTGGCAGAGATGGTAGTGCCGGGAATGAGAGCAGCAGATTGATCGGGACTTAAAACATAGGGTGAAGCAATTGCCACGGCCGCGCACATACCTGCATAGATAAAGGCAACAGAAATTAGAGTAAGCATCATTGATTTCGGGACGCTAGTCTGGGCGTTGGCAGTTTCAGATGAAGCACATGCCACCAATTCAATGCCACCAAATCCGCCGATTGCCAGGGTCATTACACTAGCCAGATTGACAAAGAAATTAGTGCCAAGGGCGCCGTTTGTGTGCATGAGGTTTGAAAACGAGGTCGTGGGCATGGAGAGAACAAGCGCTCCAAAGCCAAGTGCCATCCCGAATTTCATTATCGTAAAAAGGTTATTGATGCTGGTAACTTTGCTCACATGCATCTGATTGGCAGCCGTTGCTGCAAAAAACAAACTGAATATAATTGCTGGGCCGAACCAAACGGGGCTGGCGCTTGGATTTCCCCAGATTGATGTTGCAACAAGATTGGCCAGACCATTGCCCATGCAGGCATAGCCAACAATGAGACAAACCCAGAAGAGCCATCCGGTCAGGAACCCGAAGAGTTCTCCTTGCTTCGGGATAAGGCGTTTCAAGGCGTAGTATTTGTATAAATATGGACCGCCGGCAGCCGGAAACATTGAAGAAAGCTCAGCAAGAATGAGAGTGACAGGCAGAAATACCAAACCGGCTAGCATCCACGCAGATACAGAAGCAAGAGCACCAGCTCGGGCAATCATGTAACTGTGAAACAACCAGGCCATCGATCCGATGATGCCACCAACTCCAAGCATCCAGGAGCTGAACGAACCGATACCGATCCGCATGTTCTGCCCGATGTTGCCTATTTTCTGCGGCGAACCGTCATTATCTTTCTGGACGGGATCTAAGAGTTGAGTGCTCAATATAGATTTCTCTAGCAGTACTTACTTCTAGTGGGACTAGGGTGGTACGAGTGAAGACGATGATGCCAGAATATGCAGCAAATTTAGTTGGAAAGCGAGCTGCTGTCTACCGTAAGATTCCCAGGAACAAGCACTATTGTCAAAGGTGTTAGCAACGTTCAGCAATCTTCGCAGTATCTGGAACTGGTACGGCAAAAATAGTGTGCGGCGGTATGCATCAATCCAATAAATCAATGAGCGAAAGCGAAAGTGCATTCCAACTCATAAAGTTCGGAGCCCACAAAGCGTCGCCAGTTTCGGCATTATAGTTTTCGAACAATGTCCCTTTTTCGTTCAAAGATCGGCATAAGGTAAGGATGCAACGCTTAGCGAGATCGACGGCTTCGTTTTTGTAGCCCTGTTTGACGAGCCCTTCTACTGCTAATGCGTTCGGTAAGACCCACATCGGTCCCTGCCAGTTCGATACAATGGCTCGCCCGTAAAGACCCCGTTTGGCATTGTTATACAAGGGTTCTGAAACAGCAACACTCGCTAGACCGCTCGGTCGATAAAAATGTTTTGGATTAAGCAAAACTTCCTCAAGTGTGATCTTGATTCGATTAGATTTGGCAAATCCAAAGATGGCCGGCAATAATCCTGTCCAAGCTCGAATCGTTTCGAATTGGTTGGTAACCGGATCGAGATTGCAGTACATGTTTAGCGCTGGATTCCACAGCTGTTCATCAATGAGGGCAACGAGACGATCAGCTTCCTGATTGTATTTTGTAACCTCATCTGGATGCCTTTTTGCTAGTGAGCATAACTGCGCAAAAGCACGAATTTCGTAAACTAGATAAGAGTTGAGATCAACAGCAAGCAGTCTCGCATCTGGATATCCATTTGATTCATTTTCGTCCTTAGCGGCTTCGACGGGATAAAGAAGAGCAAGATTGTCATCCACTCCGCTTTCCAGAACGTTTCGCCAGTGATACAGTCCGCTCTTGCTGCGTCTTGTTCTTGCATAGTATTGCAAGTAACAATCGAGATCATCCAGTAAGGGAGCTACCGCACCAATAGTAGTATCACCAGCCTGCAGGTTGTGTAAAAGAGCCTGGCAAAGAAATGGCTTACATAGATCGCCACTGTCCCAAATTCGGCCTGGTGAAATGGTACGTGGCACGTAACCATCAGCACCCTTCAAGTGGAGAAAATTAGACACCACGTCTACGGCAAGACCTGGAGCACCAAATCTTGAAGCCATTCGGCTGAAAAAGCAGGAGTCCCAATCATACATCTGCAGATAGTGCCCGGTCGCCGAGCGTTGGGGAACATTGGCGGTATCGTCTGCACCTGCCACGGCCTCAAAGGTGGGTATGACATATCGATAATTGAGCAAACCTTCGGGTGAGTGAATGCAAGTTGGTCCTTTGGCGAGAAGGAAGGATTTTAGCTTGCGGATATCGCTCAAAACGCTTGTGTCGCTTGGCATTCGGACTCAAACCATATTCAAAAAGGGAGTTGAGAAAACATAGTTTAACGGACTCTAGAGGCCTTGAATGCGCTGGGTTTTGATGAGAGATCACCGTTTAGAAGGATAGAAAATAACGAAAAGCGGTGATTATGCAGACAGGCTGCGCCCTATAGGATGTCATTCATTAACGTCAATAATGAGGCGGAGAACGTGGGCTCGAATGGAACTGAACTAATGGTGAAAGAACTGACTGCGCATGACCGCTTGGTCGTGTCCCTTGGTCAAGTTTTGCAAGAAC
>CAJCIF010000210.1 GCA_903970355.1 Actinomycetota bacterium | reverse complement strand
CGTCATTCCAGTGTCGAGTGCACACGGACTGGGTCAAGTTGTTTGGTCTCCGCTAGCGCAGGGGATATTGACCGGCAAATACAAAATAGGCGATGCACATCCAACAGATAGCAGGGCTGCCAATAACAAAATGAACGCGTTCATCGGCAGCGTATTACGCAATGAAAATCTGGAAATAGTAAGCAGGCTTACGCCGATTGCAAAAGAGCAAGGATTATCGATGGCGCAACTTGCTCTAGCCTGGTGTTTGCGACTGCCGGATATTAGCAGTGTAATTATTGGTGCCACCAAGAAGAATCAAATCGACGACAACATCGGTGCTGCCGGTAAAAAGCTTTCGGCTGATGTCATTTCTGCTATTGAAGGTATCTTACGAACACCGGCTCGAATTTAATTGCGCGAGTTTCTCTTGCAAACTCTTAACGGCCTGGTCGACTATTTGATCCGGTGAAAGTGATGCGTCGAGAATAATCGCATCGGCAGGTTTTTCTAATGTGTCAAACTGGCTTCGCAATAAGGTGCTGTTCATAAACGGATGGTTTCGCTTTGCAAGTCGTTCTGCAAACAGCTCAAACGATCCATCCAAAAATAATATGATCACGCGCTTTGGATCGTGGATAAGTATTTGCCGGTATGAACTTTTCAAAGCTGAACAAGCAAGCACGGTATTTTTTTCGTTTGCAAGCCACTCCGAAATTTTCGTGGCAAGTAATTGCAGCCAGGGCAGCCGATCTTCGTCTGTAAGTGGATGTCCAGCATGCATTTTCTTTCGATTCTCTTCTGAATGAAAATCGTCAGCGTCCACAAAATCGAAAGAGAGTCGCTTCGCCAGCGCTTCTCCAATTGTCGTTTTACCGGAACCCGATACTCCCATTAATAGAAGGACAACTGATTCGACTGCCACCTTACATCACCCCATTTGCCTCTAGCTCCGACCAGTACACCAAGTCCCTAAATCCACCTAATGATTGCTACAATCCGGTAAGTTCATCTTTTATTGTTGCTAATAATGGTAACCGGGGAATTATGGAAAGAGACATGAGTAACCAGGTCGTCCGAGAGGCTTAAAAATATGGCGAAGGTTTCCGCTAGGAAAATTTCCGGATTATTGGCTACAACTCTTTTTCTCGCTCCATTAGGTGCACTCGCGCAAGACAGCGCAGGCACGACGGGCACACCCCAATTGAAAACAGAAAAGCCCGCAGAAGCAGCAACGGGCAAAACGGTAATTGAAACTTCTGAATTCAGAATAGAAATGCCGGAAATGGCTAAGCCTCAGGACAGCAGTAAACCTCAAGACAGCAGTAAACCTCAAGGAACTGTAAAGCCGGATGCGCAAACGCAAGCTACCCTGCACGCCGTCCAGAACGCTCGTCCTATTTCAACTTCTGCGCCTACTTCCAGTCCTATTTATCACAAGTCGACAATGCTTTATGGACGTATCGAGCAAATTGCTGCTTCTAAGAGCGTCGCCTTTCCTCAATTAAAAGCGATGGTACCGAAACTTGATGAGCGCGGCGTCACTCCTCTGAAAGGAAGTGCTTCAGAAACTTCCTTGTCTTCAGGTGTCGTTTCTCAATTTCCGCAAGATTACAGTGGAACCTGGGGCGGTTCTCTGCAAATTTGGACTTTTCAACAAGATCCAATCGTGTTTCAGATCGATCGTGAAAAAGCAGATTACCAACGGTTGGCACTGCGAGCCGGTTCCAGCGGTGCGGTGAATTTTATTTTTGCAAAAGACGCCCGTGGCAATATGACACTTGAACCGGCACACGTGCTCTTTCAAGTGCCGATGAAAGATACCTATCAGAGTGGTCAGATCAATCAGATGATCGGACAAATGGGAGGAGCAGGCGGCGGAAACAGTGGCATGGGACAAATGATGTCCAGCATCGCTCAGAGCATGAACGTGCCTGTCTCGCTCGAACTTGGAAATTTTGAAACGAGTGGCCTTCTCAAAGGTGTTGATGGCGGCGAGGCAAGTGCAAGGTTATTAAAGAATGAGATTCGCCAACTGCAGTCGGGCGTTCTCGAACAGCAGATAGTGGTCGAAAAGACGGAACGCAATGTTAAAACAGGTGCAATTGAAAAGGGCTTTGATGAAACTGTCATTAGATTTACAAAGCAGAGCAGTGAGCAATTCTATGTGCAAGTAGCAACTGTGGCTTACACAGACACGAAACGATATAAAGACAAATTGATCTTATATGGCACTGTCTACAAAGGCCGGGTTGCACAGAACAACCCAACCGTCATGCCCGGGCTTGGCGATATGAGCAAATTGTTGGGGCCGGGAGCCGGGGGAGCCCCGGGCGGAGGTCAACTGCCTAACATGCCTAATATGCAGGGAGCCGGCAATATCATGGAGCAGCTTCAGAAACTCCTGCAATCGCAATAGACTATCTCCTATAATGCAGGCATGGACTTGCAAGAACTTGTCGACATTATCGACACGATGATTGTGGAGCATGACTATCCAGGTTTTGAGCCTCGTGCTCTCAACCTGAGTTTGCCGCAGCGTGCCCTGGCAGCACCGGCAAAAGTATTTGGACAGGCTCTCCATCACGACAACATTTTCGTGCAGCTGGCCGCCTTGCGCTGGTTTCAAGCCAGACCCGGCCTCGTAAAGAGTTACTCAAAAGCAATTACTGCGCTGCTTGAAAGCGAAGATAGTTTTGTGCGCGCTGAGGCGATCAAAACAATGGAGCGGGCCGGATTAGCCGATCGTGATAATTTGACCAAGCTGGCAGCAAAACTGAAAGATTCAAATGAGATGGTTCGAAAAGCGGCAGCGAAAGCGGCTGGAAAATTATTTGGACAGGTTGAGAAATTAGATGATGACTTGCTCATTGCTCTAAGAGAAGCAGCGCAAGATCCTGACGAGCAAGTGAGATGGAAGGCTCAGAAAGCTTTGCGGAAGCTAGGCGCGTATAGTAGCTCTTCCTCTTAAATGATTGAAATCTTTGCGGCCAGTTCAGTGATGCGCTCTTTCCATTGGGAATTTTGCAGCTCTTCGCAAAAACTGTGCTCAAAATATTGCTCAAGATAATTTAGATCGTAGCGAGCTGCTTTCAAGAAGCTTTCCATTGCTTCAATGATGGCCTCGTTCAAAGTGGTTAGTTCTGAAATTACATCGCTATCAATTTCAGGATGCGTTTCATTGTCTCTAACCTTTGCAATCAAGTAGCCGGCGATCGAGTTTTGAACAGGCAGCAAATCTAAGAAGTAGCTTCGAATCATTTTCTCTTCGAGCGTCGTTCGCTTCTCAAGCAGTATCTGCAACGATTCAGCAATGAGAGCGAGAGCACGACCAATTTGACGCGAGACGCCTAAAAATGCGTAATCCACTTCAACTGTCACTCGAACTACCTCGCGCACGCGAAAGTATCCT
>CAJCIF010000209.1 GCA_903970355.1 Actinomycetota bacterium | reverse complement strand
GGACCACAAGGGCCACAAGGACCAGGTGGTCCAGGCGGACCAGGTGGACCAGCAGGACCGCAAGGACCAGGCGGACCATCAACCGAATAGAGTCCAGAATTCAATTCTGCAAAGGGCATGAGAACAAATCTCATGCCCTTTCTCTATGGGGTCTGGCAAAGCCTCGGGATTCTTTTCTCGATCGCTTCCGACTTAGCTTTGACCGCAAGAGCGCGATCCTTTTCACCAAGATCTCTCAGCACTAAATATTGATTGTCCAAAACGGTCGCCAGAGCATTTTCCAGTTTGGGATCTTTTGCGTAAATGGTGATCGCGTCTTCGAAATAGTGGTTGCTTTCCTGCATCAACTTTTCGCGTTCTGTTTTGTCATCTCTGCTTGTCGCTTCTATATAAGTCTGTAAGCCAAGATTATTCAAATCCCGAGCCAGGCGTGGATCATCTTTGGCCAGCAAGTTTTTGTCGTAAGTAAAAGCAGACTGAAAATAACTTTTAGCGTTGACGAAATCATTTTGATCTCTAGATAGATTGGCCATGGCCCTTTCATCTTGCGCAAACTCTTCATCGTAGCGTTTAGTATCCGGTTTGGAATTGGCAAGGAGAGCGCGATAAACCTTGGTGGCTTCGCCGTAGTTTTGTTTTTGCCACTCAACTTGCGCGTACTGGCGCAGAGCGTCTTTGCGCTTGCGATCGCTTAGTGGCAACATCGCTGTTTTGTCTACGGCCTTGCGCGCAAAAAATTCTTGTTTGGCAATTTCGGCTTCGTGAGTTTGCATTCCATCCGATTGCATGAGGCTGAGCCGATATGGCAAAGGAGCCATTAAAACCCACATGAATAGCGCTATTCCGATCAGAATGCGAATCAACATTTTGGCACCGCCTCCTCACTTGCATTGCTCGTTTGACAGCTTCCACCAAGAAGCAACTTCTGGTTGGCTTCAACCAGGTGATAAAGAAAATTGCCGATGCCGGCCAGAGCAGGCACCGTAAATAGTGGCGATACCGGCATAAACCAGGGCAAGCGCCTGGTTAGAAAAGAAAAGGCTTGCGGTCCGGAAATCCAATTGCCGCTTTCTTCAAGATAAAGCGTCTGCGTAGAGGGAGTGAAATTGGCAAGTGGCGACTCAGGTTGACGCCAATCTACCAGTTTGAGAAAGCCAAACATGTCGAGTCTGTGCAAAATACCGGCAGCTCGCACAGAATAAATGGAGTTGCCATCGTAGGCAAACAAGCGGGGCGGTCCGTATCGTTCATAAACTTTTGCTTTCAGCTTATCCATCGTCTTGGAAAGATCTTCCGGATAAACGAAATTCAAAAACGAAGCAATGAATAGCCATTCGAACATGGGCAAATTCATAGCCCATTCGATGCCGAGATGCAAAAACAAACCGGCCAGAATGACCCAATAACGCAGCTCTCTAAACCAGATGAGGGCCCAGAGAGAGAACTCGGTAACGAGCGTACCCCAGGTCAATAACTTGACGGTAAGAATGCTATCAAAAAAGTAGGGTACCGGAAAACGGATGATGTCATCGTATCTGGTGGTGTAATAAACAGCCATGCCATCTATCCACCGCCGCCCGGACATTTTTGCAACGAAGGTATGCCAATAGCAAAGTGCGGTTTGCATTTGCATCCACCGCTGTGCCCAGGGGCTTGAGAGACGCGGACGAAAGCCAGTGATTCGCCAATCTTCCCGACAGGCTCTTAGCAAATTATCGAATGAAAAGGCATCACCGGCATTTGACATAGAGAGAATCATGCAGGCTAAACGCAAATAGACATCGCCATCGTTCTGGTTAAGTTCAAAGTGAGAATCGATCGAAAGCAAACACAAGAAAACGGTGATCATGCTCACCCGTGAAAAAAGCCCCAGGGTCATGAAAAGCGCTGCCAGACCTATTAAGAACAGAAACGCCAGCCGCCAGTTCTCGTCGTTTGGCAAGAGAAGCATAAGGTCGAAGTAGCATTCTTTCGCCCAATATTTCGTCACCATAGATTGAATAGGCACAACGGCATAGTCACCGTAATAGACCTTGAAGTCAGCAAGAAGATGCACAAAGACATCTTGAAGAACGATCAAACCAATGCAGATTCGAAAAAGCGCGATCGGTGTTGGCGAGACGGGCTCAAACAAAAAACGGTTTACCGCAGATGTCAGGTCAGCGAGTTTCATGCAGATCTTCCGGTTGAACCTTGTATATAAAATAGGGGGTCTGAATGATGTGCTCCGGCAAATCGTCACGTTTTACCCAATGAGTTGGATCTGGGGCCGGCATTGGCCTTGTGTGGTGCACGAAGGTAATTAAGACAGGCTCGTTATTTGGGTTGGCGTTAGCGCGGGCAATAAATTTTGCAAAATCAGGCAAGAATTGAGCGAAGCTCGGCCACGGCATGCAGTCGTAAAACATCTTGCGCAGTTTTTCGTGCCGAAACCGCTCCCCATAATCCATTTTTTGCATGCGCGGAAACTCATATATTTTTGCCGTGCCATCTTGAAAATTGATGATGGCTGTCTCGTGGAAATTGATTTCTCTTGGTTCCGGACAAAAGAGTTCCCACGATTGCGCTATACCTGTTGCCTGAGCAACCGGTCTTAGATAGCGAAGCATTCTGTCTTTGAAACGCCCTTCCGGACTGACCCAAACCAAGACTGTAAAAAAGTAAGCAGCAATCAATAGGAAAAGACTAGTGCGGTGCTTTAGAGTCAAAGACTCCTGTTCAGGACCTTTTAATTCAGCCTCAGCAAAATTCATCTTGTCCTTTTATCCTCAACTGGCAGAGATAGTTTTGCGCTGGCAATAACAATAGAACTGTTTCAAGCGTTGCGCCAGATAGTGCCAATCAGATGGCGGGATGAAGAGAACATAACTGGCAAGGAAAACCGTTTCGAAGAGGCCAAGATTCATACACCAATCGATGCCGAGATGCAGGCACGCCCCTAAAAGAAGAGCCAGGTTTCTCGTGGGAGGAAACCAAACCAGGGTAAACATACCAGTTTCAGCTATGAGCGCGAAATAGGAAAATATTCCGGAAGCAGATAGACCTTCGACAAAACCAGGCAGTGGAAAGTGATAAAAGTCTTTCAATCGAATGCAATAGTAAAAGGCACTGCCGTTTGTCCACATTGAACCGTGCAGCTTCGATAAAACAGCATAAAGGTAAGTGAAGGAAACAAATACTTGCAAAACGCGTTGAATCCAGGGGGGAGCACTTTTCTCCGGCAGAAGCGCTGTTTTTGCTTCTAAGAACCGATCGACAGAAAGCGAATCACCAGCATTGGAAAACATCAACCAGAAAAGCGTGATTCGAATGAAACCGTCTCCGCCGTTATCAATCCAGGGAAACTGCTGATGCATTGATACTAGCCCCAACCACGTAAGGCAGGCGCTCAGGCGTGTTCGATAGCCAACTAAAAGTGAAATTGAAGCAATCACGGTAAGAGCAAAGACGATCTGATACCAGAGCAAATTGTCCGGATTCAATAAAAACAGATCTAGGATCGGTTTTTTTTGCCACATGATCATTTCCATTAAGCGATTGGAAACAGGCGCACATTTTCCATAGTAAAAATCAAAATCAGGCAGGAGCTGAACCAATTCCAGAACAAGAATAATTGCGGCAAGGAGAATGCGGAACAAAGCGATGCTTGTTGAAGGTATTGGTTTGAACCAAAATCTATTCCATGTTTCCCAAATACTTTTCACTAAAGCAGGTCCTCAGCCTTGACGTGATAAATGAAGTAGGTATCGCGATTGTGTTCTGGTGGAACATCCTGCCTTTTGACGAAATGCTCCGGTCCTGGTACCGGTGACCAATTCAAAGTCAGCCTTACCGTTTTTGGTTTAGCTGAGGCACTTGTACTAAGGCGAGCAACATATCTCGCTTCGTCTTCCCGAAATGGTTTCATTTCAGGGCTAGCCCAACAATCAACAAACAGTTTTCGCATCTTTTGCTTTTGAAAACGCTCAGCAAAGCTGAGTAAATTCATGCGAGGAAATTCCACCATTTTTAAGCCACCATCCTCATACTCAATTAACGCGGAGACATAGAAATTGGTGGCTCGCACATCAGGCGAAAAAAGATTCCATGTTTGATATAAGCCCAAGCCTTCAAGGACTGGTCTTAAACTATGGCGCAGATTTAGAAAGGCTAGGGCACAAGAAATCAAAAGGACACTCAAGAGAATGCGGCGAAGAATGCCGAATTCAACGATATTTTGAGTGGTGTCTTCAGATTGCGCCATATCACTGATGTTTGTAGATTGACAATCCATAAGAATAGCCGAGATGCTCAACGGGATGAAATTTCGCCTCATCTATCTTAGAAAGGTCCTGCGTGTTGCGGGTACCTTCGAAATGGTAGCTCCTAGCCAAAACTGCCTTTAAAGGGGCGGCCTCCGGTTCCGACAACAAATCCTCTTCCTGAATGAGAACTAGATAGGGTTGTTTTTCAGCAAGATCATGAGCAAGATTGCTGAAAATCTTCGTTTCCATGCCTTTGAGCAGGTGGAAAAATATGTTTCCTCTATCCTGTTTGAGCTGGCTCAAAATGCGAACAGGCGCTCCGCATAAATAACGAGATGCCGGCTCCCTATGCAATTGCAGAAGGGCTGGATAGGCTGGCCTTGGCCAGAAACTGAGAACTAACGCTGGTTCTTGCGGTCTGGAGTATTTCTCAATGACATCGGCGTATGCGCCTAAGTCGTCTTGGTTGTAATAGCCGAAATAACCAATCTGATCTATCGGCTTTAATTCCTGAAAGGATATTTGGCAACATTGCCAAGCAGCAATCAGAAGTGAAGGAGCGATGCAAAGAGCAAGTAGAAAAGAGAAAAGATGAGACAGACTCATTCCTTTTCTGGAGAGATGAAATCTCTTCCAGAACCAGCCAACAACAATAGCTAATTCAACGGCAAGGGTAAGCGACACGAAGGCTGTTAGCGGTATAAGCGAATGGGACGAGCCATCTTGCCATAAGAGATACAAAATAAAGGCAATCAGGCAGTTTACAAGGAGCGGCATCAATAGCTGGCATGAAGACCGCATTGCCGCTCCCAATACGAATGCCAGGGCAAACCAATAAAACACATCACGCCGATCGGGAGAGAGCGTCTGGTAGTAAAGGTCAAAATGAAACATGTTCTGGTTCGCAAGGAGAAGCTTAAGATAGTCCTGGAAATAAGTAGGCCAGACAGGTAAAAGGCAAAGACAGACGAGAACTGCCGTTGCGAGTAAGCTTTTGATTTCCAGGGCATTTCGATAGAGACCGCCTTCCAAAGGACGAGCGGCGAATTTGTAATCGGCAAAGACAAATAATTCAAATAGCAGGAAGAAGATCCATAAGTGAGAAGCCATTCCCACTGCTATCAAACAAAATACCCCAGCCATAGTGGCCACCTTCGCATGCACCTTTAAGCCATAACTGCGCACAAGTCGTGCCATCGCATATGGTGCAAATAAAAGAACAAATAAATGCTCGTTTTGGCCAAATTCGAATCTGAAGATAATGGTAAGCAGTGCATAGCCAAGCATAAAAAACACGCAATTCAATGCGCCCAAGCGCACAATAGCCGGCTTGAGTATCGCAATAAGCATGCCCGCCGAAATGAGAGAAAGCAAAAGCACGCTCAAAGAAAATAGCAGAATAGGATGAACATGCAAAATGAACGCCAATAAGCCGGGAAACGAACGGACGGCAATGGCGAGTGGTTCATCCAGTAAAAAGCAATTTCCATATGGCAATTTGCCAAGCCATAATTGCCGCCCACCATCCAATGCCATCGCTGCTTCTGCGGCGATCCGCGTTGGGTGAAGGAATATCTCAGCGAGTTGCACAAAACAAATCGAAAGCGTTATAGTAAGCGACGCTAAGAAAAACAATCTTTCATATGCGTTGGGCAAACTGAGCTGTTGCAATTATCCGCCTCGCCGAGTGTAAACCCGAAAGCCCTCTGTATCATCGATTTTCGAATATTCCGACAGGTATTTCTTTTCGAAATCGTAATTACGAAGATACTCTTCAACTGGATTTATCTGCACAAAAATGAGTTTAGGCTTGTTGGCATTAATATCAGTTGCATACTCATTGATGATCTGATCTTCGTACTTAAGCAATTTGCTATGCTCATCGCTCATGCGTATACATTCCAGAATGGAAAGAAAACAGGCATGCAGATGCCTGGAGCCGGGCTGTCTATTTAACTGCATTGTGAGTGGATACTCCGGCCAAATGCCATTCGAGAAGAATAAAATGCGATCGCCAGGCGAACTATGCGTTATCACGATTTTGCATAGATTTGGCGCAGACAGATCTCCTATTGGACAACTTCCTTTCCAACCTAAAACTTCAAGTGGAATTTTCGTCTCGGCAATATAGGCAATTGTCTCGCCGGCAAAATACCAACCCAATAAGACGATCGAGCACGCAACAGCACTCACTTTCAATTGATAGCCCTTCAAAAGAGGCTCGATTGCTTCCAAAATAGTCCAGATACTAAGGCAGGCAAGATACATCACACCGGCGAAGAAAGGCATGGCATGATAAGTCCAGCCCTTGTTTTGAAGAAGATAAATTGG
>CAJCIF010000208.1 GCA_903970355.1 Actinomycetota bacterium | reverse complement strand
GCGGGGATGCTGAACAGTTGTCAATGAAACTATTCGGAAACTTGTCTAGAATAGCGACTTTTGAAAGTTGGTTCTACACGCATGAAAAATAATAATTGGCTTGGCACTTTGAAAGCCTTTATCCCTGCAATCGCACAAGGGTTCATTATTTTTACGCTTGTGATCGTGCTTTTCGAGCCATTGCAATCTTGTTGCGCTAAAACATCTCAGGCGGATGTTGCATTCAATAATCATGAAAATATGGCATTGATTCCAGCCGGTACTTTCTGGATGGGTAGTGCAGAAGCCAGCTTTATTGATGTGCGACCAGTGCACCAGGTGAGGCTCAAACGTTTTTGGATGGATAAAACCGAAGTCACAAATGAGCAATTCAAGAAATTTGTAGATGCAACGCACTACGTGACGATTGCCGAAATAAAACCGGAGGCTAAAGATTTTCCTGGTGCCCCGCCAGAAAATTTAGTAGCCGGCGCTATGGTCTTTGCACCCCCTGCACAGCCGGTTTCTTTGCATAGCCATTATGAATGGTGGCGGTATGTGCCTGGCGCCAATTGGCTACATCCGGAAGGACCGAGCAGCAATTTGAACGGCCGCTGGCAACATCCCGTCGTCCAGATTGCCTATGCAGATGCCCTAGCTTATGCTCAGTGGGCCGGAAAGAGATTGCCAACCGAAGCCGAGTTTGAATATGCGGCGCGCGGAGGACTAGATCGAAAATTATATTCCTGGGGTAATGAACTGAAACCGGGTGGTAAATGGCAAGCCAACATCTGGCAGGGCAATTTCCCTTCCTCTAATACTGCTGAAGATGGATACAAAACAACCGCACCTGCTAAATCGTTCAAACCAAATGGTTATGGACTCTATGACGTGACCGGCAATGTGTGGGAATGGTGCTCGGATTGGTATCGCCCTGATTACTACACAACTTTGGCAGCCGATAAATTGGTCGAAAATCCGAAAGGACCAGCAGACAGTTTTGATCCCAGCGAGCCAAACACAAAAAAGAAAGTGCAAAGAGGTGGGTCCTTCTTGTGCACAGATCAATATTGCGCGCGTTATCTCGTCGGAGCTCGCGGTAAAGGCGAGGTTTCCAGCGGTTGTTCAAACGTTGGTTTTCGATGCGTTAAAGACCAATAGCGCTCTATTGCTGAACAAAGCCACCCAGGTCGGCAATGTTTGCTTGCAGATCTGCCATGCGCGTCCTATTTTCATCGTTATGGTTACGCATCCAGTTTCCTACAGCATCAATTATTGAAGCACGCATGTAAACCGTTTCAAGTTGCAGGTGTCCATAGTTGCCTCGCCAATCAAGCGTCTGATCGTCAGAGGCCATGTTATTCATCAAGTCCACCACATGCTTTGGTGAGACACAACCATCTTTGTTGCCTTGCAAAATCAGTACGGCAAGCTTTGGATCTGTTTTCTTGCCCCACTTTGCCGTTTCATCAACAAAAGCATCTGTAGCTATAAGTTCACGCAATTTAAGTTGTTTTCGGATGTACGGATCTTCAACCATTTCGTTTTTGACATCTGCTCTATCCGACACCAGGTCCGTGAAAAAATGGCTCATGTCCAGTTCGTGGCTCGGAACAACAATCGCTTTTATGCCTTGCCGTATTTGTCCCTTACCTGCATACATATCCGAATTAAGATGCACAGCTGGAGCGGAAAGAATGATTCCTTTTATAAGGTCCGGATGTTCAGCAGCGAGTCTCACACAGAACGTGCAACCAAGACTTTCACCCATTGCAACGAGCGGTACGTTTGGATACTTGGCTTTAATCATGGTCGCTATTTGAACTATTTCGTCATAGCTCTTATGGTGATTGACTTCCTTTTTATCATCTTCTTTTGTGCTGTATTTATCGGCATCGCCAAAATAACAGCCACCAAAGCCACGCATATCCATAGAGACTAGTCCCATACCGTGTGTGGCCAGGCTGCGGGCAATGACGCGAAATCGTCTCCCATGCAAAGTAAGCCCGTGTATTGCAAGCACAATCTCCTTGGGTTCCGTTCCTACAGGCATCCACTCGTAGGTTGGAATATTCACAGCCTTCGTGTATTCACCACATTCGGTGTAGGTGTATTTATCGGCCAGTTCCGGCTTGATTTTTTCATTATAAGAAGCCGGCATGGTGCTTTCACCTGCCATAACAGGTGGCAAGGTTGAAGCGCCTGTAAAAAAGGCTAACGCCAGGAGGCACCATAATGACATCCCGGATTTACTTCTTTGCATATTTACAACTCCTGGAAGATGATTCACAGCCATTGGTCTCAAGCATACCGAATATAGAAAAGGCATACCGGTCTGATTTTTAATATGCTACTTGGCTACGCCTTCATGCTAGAAACATTGATGAATTCTGTGGAGTGCATCAATGATTCCAATCCCTTCTATTTATTTATGGAGTGCCGGCTCGGCGTTCTTTGCTTTATTGGGATTGTTGCTCGCTCACAAATTTGTAAAGCCGGTTGATCATTCTGAGCATCAACCCGTTCTTGATGCAACTTTGAATATTGTAGGAACGCTTGTTTCGATTTTGCTCGGCTTACTGGTTGCAGCATCTCTCTCCAATTATCAAACGCTAGAAGCGAATGCAGATGCTGAAGCTTCTAGTGTTTCGGAAATATGCAGACTTGCATACGGCTTGCCCTCGGAGCCGAGGAAGAAGCTTCTGACCCTTTGCCTTGCCTACTGCGAAGAAGTAATCAACGATGAATGGCCAGCCATGGCGCAAGGAAATACAAGTGAGAAAGTACTAGACACATATCACGACATAATAGGTCTAATTGTCCAATTGAAGCCTACCGACAATGGTGAAACCAATATTCAAAGCGCGTTGATTACAGCAATGCAAGAAGTAGGCAATTTTCGACGCCAACGCGTTCTCTGGTTGCACAATAGCTGGAATCGGAACCTTCTACCTATTTTGATAATGTGTTCCATCATCGTATTGATCTTTTCCTACTTATATTTCAAACGAGGCAACTTGGTTCTGCACAGTTTTCTAATCTGCTTCGTAGCAGCAGCTCTTGGTACAAATATAGGAATGGTGTGTCTTCTGAGTCAACCATTTAGAGGAGATTGGAAAATTCAACCAAAAGGATTCATTCTTAATTCGCAGCTGATTCACAAGTTTGCTGAGAATGATTTGCAGGTTAATAAGTAGCGAATGAGGTTTAACCGGAACCATGGATGCACTACAAATGGTGCCTCTCTTGCTGAGGCCATTGGTGCCATTTGTATATTGCTGCCATTTCTCCTGCTGGCGCTTGATGGTGCAGTATTTTTCGCAGCGATTACCATAAACGACAGTGCGTGTAAGAATGCGTGCCGCGCTGCTTCAACGGGAGCACCTGATGCAGTAATCAAAGGTGAACCCAGAAAAAATGCACTGGCCGAATTGCACCTTTCTCAGCCACCTTCAAACCTCATTCAGATCTCACCAAATATAGAAGTTACAGAAAATCTGCAACCACCAATTCCAGGATCGCCATTCGGTGGCCCGGTACATGGCGAAGTGTCTGTTGAAACAAAAGCAGAAGTTTCTTTGCCCTTCATAACGAAACTGCTCCGCAGAGGGCCGACAATTGTAAGTGCCAGGCACACGTATGCGTATACCTGGGTAATGCCGCCGGAAGTGGCGAATTAGCTCTCAGCTACCAATGGCAAAACATAGTGTCGAATGAATGGTGGCATGCTGGTGCCCCAATGGTCGCCAAAATTGAAAAACTTCATCATGGACGGCTGCCATTTAATTTGTTTTAGCTTTTCGATCGGATCACCATTAGTTTTGAAACCCGTCAGACCAGCGCTTTTTCCGCGTACACCGTCTGCAGTGCCAAACAGCATTGTCCCCCAACCCAAAAATAGTAAATCGAGTGGTGACCAGAAAGAAACCAAATCCCGGCGCACTGCATGCAACACCTGGTCGAGATTGAAGGAAGGCGAAACGGCTGGCGAAAGCAAAATGACGCGCTCTACCGATTCAGGGGGCAGATCCACTAAGGACATCAAAGCAACGGCACTCCCGGCACTTTTTGCGACGATAAAAACCTGATGCCCAACATTTTTATTGTGGTAATCGGAAATGAGGCGGCTCAATTCAACGGCTCTCGCTTCAATGTTGCTCCGATTGGTCAGGTCCGAAAGAAGTTTTCCAAACCCGACGCCCCAGTTAAAACGCTGCACTTCATAGGGCAAAGCGGACAGGGCGCGCATCACCACAGATGAAAAGAGGGCTACTCCGCCCGCTCCATCCAACACATAAACGATACCCTTATTAGCCATTAACCTCTGGGCCCAAAAATTGCCGCTTTTAGATATTCACCTAGCATACTCCAAGTTCTCAAGAAAACGAAATCTCTTAACCTCACTTCGCTCAGTCGAATTTGACCGTTAGCCCGAAATGGAAGGCACGGTCGAAATCTCTTAACCTCGTTTAGCTAGTCAATTTTTGCTGCTAGCTCGTAGTGAGTCGCATGCGGTTCGAAGGAAATCATCATTCTTTGGGCAGTCTCCGGAACAACAGCAACTGTTTCTTCTGCTCCAGCAAATGCCCGAATTGATTCAACCGATTCCCAAACCGTCGTTACCTTTATATAGGTGCCTTTTTTCTCCGGCCTACGAAGTACAAACGCTTGAATAAATCCATCAAGTGTTTTCAATTTGGGAAACGTCTCTTCCTGTAGATGGTTTAAGTAAGTCTGCTCTTTGCCGGCTTCAACAAGCGCGTGCCACTCTCTATAAATCACAATGGTTCTCCAAATTAGTGCGCCTGACTTGAGATTCCTGCACTTGCTAATTTGCGTTCGGGTTCCACAACATCTAAACCAGCGAATGCGCGCAAACGATTCGTTTCCTCCAACGGGCTCAAACCAAAAAGGCGTTTAAACTCTCGACTGAACTGTGAAGGACTTTCGTATCCAACTTTGCTGGCGGCAACTCCTGCACCGACTCCTTCCTGCACCATAAGCATGCGGGCTTTATGCAACCGCACCGATTTCAGATATTGCACTGGCGAAGTTGCCGTTATTTCTTTGAAGCTGTGATGAAATGCAGAGTTACTCATGCCAACTTCCGCTGCCAATTCAGTTACATCTACTTCTTTATGATATTCAAAATGCATTTTTTGCAAGGCGCGATTGATGAGATTTGTGCGGCTGTCCAATGTAGCAATTGCTCTAAGTGAGCTTCCTTGCTCACCGCATAGAACACGATAGGTAATTTCGCGCACTATCTGCGGACCAAGTATTTGAGCCTCAACAGGCGAAGTGAGACATTCAAGCAACCGTACGGTTGCATCGCTCATTTTTTGATCG
>CAJCIF010000207.1 GCA_903970355.1 Actinomycetota bacterium | reverse complement strand
AGGCTCAGGGATAGCGAAGCTGTCACCAGGGGCAATGGGTTTGAGGTGGCTTTAACGGGCACAGGTTTTACCATTGCAGGACTTGGCATGACTGTAATGTAGAGGGGGAGCCAATAGTGTTATCACGGAACAAGAAAGAACCAGTCATACAGGGAATTTCTTGATTGCTTGATCGTACTCTTCCTGTGCCACAGCCAAACTCATACGAGAGTAAATCTCCAAAGACTGTCTGGTGGCATGTCCGGAGTATGGCTGGATCATCGCATCGTCCAGTCCCTGCTTTTTTAACCAAGTGAATAAAAAATGCCTGAGCTTATGCGGAGAGATTGTTTTCTCGATACCGGCAGCGGTGGCGTACCTTTGGAGAATTTTTCTAATGCCCCTGTCCGTGTAGCGTTTTTTCCATGATGATTCGAACAAGTGCGTGGCACCACTAACCTTCATGTCTTTGACGTGCATGGCCAGTATTTCTTTGAATGACTCTGGGAAAGGAACTATCCTGTCCTTGCCGCCTTTGCCGAATTCTATGCGCATTTGACAGCGCTTAAAATCGACATCGGCAAGTTGAATGTTAACCAGCTCGCTAACCCGAGCACCTGTATACAAGAGTGTTTTGATAATTATTAGGTCTTGAGTGTTTTGGCCTGTCCAAACAGTTTCATAGTATCGCTTTAATTCGTCCTCGGTTGGGATGTCTGGCAGGGACTTGGTTTTGGTGACCACTGTTACATCAAGCTCAGTTCTCAGATGACGAAATACAGCCTTCAAATAGTTGTAGTCCGGCCGCTCATTGCGTAGCAGCTTTGCAATTTCTTTGGCTTTTTTTTGCGGATTTGTTCTATTCATCAGGGTTTCCTTAAGCAGCTTTGAGCTCTATTCGTTTTTCCATGTCACAAGAGAATTGACCGTAGGTGACATGGGCATAGCCCAAAGGATTGAGACCACGCCAGTCTTCCGGGGTCATGCGGTCGGACCAGGAGGAATCACTCAGTACTTCTTGGAGCATGAGTGTGTTGATATAAATGAGCGAGACTTGCAGTAAATGCAGGCAAAGCATCGATAACTCTTGGTCTTCAAGGTTGTTTGAAATTATCTTGCTCTGTTGTCCGAAGTGGATAAAGCTGTTTACACTGTTCCAGTTTTCGATGACGTTGAGCCCTTCATGAATCTCCCGGCGCAGCGATTCAGAGCGGAGATAGCGACAAAGAAAAATTGTCTTAAGGGCACGACCAAGTTCTAAAAACGCTTTGTATGTTGGATGGCTGAGATTGTCTCTGGTGAAGCGTCTTAGTATTGCTTCAGCGTCAGCAGTGCGCGTCTTGATGGCAACGGCGCATTTGACCATCTCATCGTACTGTTCTTTGATCAACTGCCAGTTAATAGCCGTGGTCATGATTGGTTGCAAGTTCGGATAGTCACAAGCCTTGCCTATTCCCGGACTATTGAGCTTTTCCTTTCGAATTCCCTTGAGTCGCGGCAATAGTTCAAACCCAAGAAGAAAGGAGAAGGCAAAAGCTACCTCACTCTGCCCGTGGCTGTCAGTGTATGCCTTATCAACCGACATGGCGGTGCAGTGATGAAGGACGCCTTCGATCATGGCGGCAACCTCGGAGGACGAACAGCGCTTCAACTGAGAATAGATGCAGGTTGATTTGCGCTCAACATGCCAGTAAATCATTACGCCTCTGCCTCCATAGCGTGAGTGCCACTCGGTCATGAGGTTTTGATCCCAGGAGCCAAACTTCTTGGAGTCAGCGGCACAAGAGGTGGTGCCCTCGCCCCAAATGTTGGTTTGGCGCACTTTGAAAATTTCATTCACCAGCCGACGGATAGCATTACGGACAGCATCGCGAGTGACATATCGGCGAGTTATGTACTTCAGATCAGCATATTTTTCGTCAGCCCGTGCGCGTTTGATACCGGCATTGGTGCCGATACCATGAAGTGAAAGAATAAGCCTCTTGCGCACAGTTGCCCGGTCTAGTACCTCGCGAGTGCCCACGCTGGAAAATTCATCGGTGAATCCGGTTCTAAGTTCAGCCTCTTTGAAAACATCCAGGATGGTTGTCTGAGGCCAGCGCTGTTCCAGTTCATCGCCCAGTTTGTCCAGGTTTGCAGGAGTTACCTGGGGCTTCAGAGGCGTGAGCTTTATTTTGCCGGTGGCAGTTATTTTGACTTGGTCATTCGTCTTGATAGTCTCATTCAGCTCTGTCAGAGCGCCTACCATTTCGGCTTGGAGCCCCTGGATCAGTTGCACCGGATCAAGTGGCATCTCCAAGTCTGCATAGTATTCAGCACGCCTTTCTTCAAAATCGGCCGGTAAGTCTTCGTCTGGATTTCTGAATTTGTTAGCACCCGGAACCCATGCCTCCTTGGTTTTGGTGCGCTTATGCAAATTTCTTAGAAGCAAGACTCGGTATTTATCTTCATCGATTGTTTTCTTTCCGTTGTCATCTACGCTGTAGACTAGGTCTTTATCTTCCTTGGCGATAACGCCCTCAATTGGCAACTTCTTCAGGTCGGTCGCATCGAGTTGATCCTTCGTCGTGAGCAGCTTTAAGGCTTTCCGCAACGGTCTCATAGCAGGAGCCTTAAACTGAAAATCCAATACTTGTAAGACTTTTGGAAATATTCGTTTGTAATGATGCTTGTGAGATGCTGCGGACTTTGCTAGCACTTGCTGAGTGAAAAACGGTCCTGATGATTTGAATTCATCAACCAAGTCCTTCAGTGTCTGCTCGCTAACAACCGGAAATATGACATCGCGGACGGTGCCGTCCGGATTATCTAAGGCGGCTTTGGCGATTTTCAATAGCAGATCCGGCTTCCCTCTTACTCGCTTGATATCGGCAACATACTCTTTTACTGCGCGGTTTTCAGCATGTTTATCAACTCCATGGGTGATCTGAAATAGCATCTGAACGAGCGTGTCTGTAATTTCTTCAGTCCTTAAACGACAGTAGATAGCCAATAGCGGATACTTAATTCGATCAGGGTGGCGTCGAAGTTCTCTCAATGGTTCGGTAGCGACACGTTGTTTATAAATAGCAAGCATTCTGGGAGACAGCCCAGCCAGTATGCTTTTAGGTAACCTGATCTGCCGCAAACATTCCAGCTTGTCCATTTCCCGGATAAGATTTTTGACGTTTGCTTTGCCAGGCTCTTCTCTAAGATCCGTCATGTTTAGTGCATCTGAGCCAGGTTCTAAATCCTCTTTGTTTATGAGTAGTTCGTCGAACCAGGTGATAGCACCTTTAGGAATGTTGTCCATGATTTTCTGTAGAACGAGCTTATCATGCGAGTTTATCGCCGAATTAACCAGTCGCTCCACTCTCATTTTTTCTGGCGGCTCTATTTGCTGCTCCATGAAACGCTTATAAGCAGCCGCTTTTACTTGTTCTTCTGTGCTGCCCTGGGGGAGGACATTATTTCGCAACCACTTGGTCATCTTTTCAGAATCAGCAGCAGTACATTCTCTAAACCCGGTGAATGTGCGGATTTGAGCCCTTTGAGTTTTTACAGTTCGATTGTCTGTACTATACTCAAAATACTTGAAGAATGCCTCGACTGAAATTTCCACCTGCTCAGCAACGAACGCCGCACATTTTTTTGGAATCTCGGTCTTGCTTTCGGGAAATCTGCCCTCGATCTGAAAGAACTTGAGTAAAAGTGCGAACCCAAGCCTGTTTTCATCATTTCTGTTTTCGAGTAGCTGTAACTCCAATGGCTGAAGTGTCCAGTATTCCTGCAATTCGGAGATTTCCCAATCACGTTTCATGACTACTCTCTTTCGTGGGGCATATTTTCAAGCAAAGTTCCTAGACTATACAGAGTAGGAACTTATTGGTCAAAAAGAGAATATCACAAACCTGGAAACGCCCAAAGCGCGTTTCTAAAAAGCTCTGCCGGTGTTTTTTGTTTGTGAACGTATCTCCAAAAGATATCTAATGTATAGTACCGCCAGTAGTATCACGATACTGCCGCTAACTATAAACTGATTTTTTCTCTGACGCTACTGGCCAGAAAAGAAAGATCGAATGCGGTGCCACCACTTCTTTTGGTGCTGGCTGTCCATCAGTAATTTGACTTGCTGGCGTTCGGCTTCTAACTGCGCTTCAAGATATCCATTGCGCCAATTCGCTCCTTGCAAATCCTTCTGCGCTTGCGTGAGTTGAGATTCTACGTCCGATAATCGAGTGAGCAAGGCGCTGATCACGGGCTGTTCAGGGTGCTCAACAAATTGATCAGGGTAACCCTGATCAATGCTCACGGTTTGCGTAGGGGGGATGACTCGCCACTCTGGCCCATTTACGCCTTGAACTTTGTAGCCCTGAAGCTCGCATTTACTAAGGCGGCGCCGGATAGTAGCCACGGACAACCTCAATTGCTCCGCTGCTGTTTGCAATGTCCAGTGATCAGGGTTGCATTGGGCCGAGTTCATCGCTTGAGCACCGTGCTCATCGGCATTCGCAATTCTGATCAGGGTACTCTGTTCAGCACCCTGCACACTGGTAGGGGGGGTATCGAAAATTTGATCCAGTCCGTCAAGACTGACTGGTGGGCTTACTTCGATTTCGCGGGCTGCTTCATTCATGAATCGGATTATAAGGGCCGATGATCAGGGTCACAACGCTTGACTATGCTGATTCTCGCTTGCTCTCAGTGGTCGCGATGTCCCGAACATATCTAGTGAGTATGTGCCGAATAAAAGGCTGATATCCCAGTCCTTCATTTTTGGCCAGCACCTTAAGCTGCTCTACCAGCTCCTTTTGCAGACGCACCGTCACAGGCTGAAGTCCTAGCGCGTCTTGAATTTCTTTTGTTTTTT
>CAJCIF010000206.1 GCA_903970355.1 Actinomycetota bacterium | reverse complement strand
CAAAAGAGACTACTCTCAAAAGCCCTTTAACCTGGTGTGGACCAGCGACTGTGCCGGACAGAATTGGCACGATTGCATATGGGCAAAATTCTTGACCCTGCAAGAGACGGGGATGACGTTCTTGACCTTCCTTCGGAACAGCCTTGCCAACAAATGGCGTCAGAAATCTTCTTACTTGCTGGGTGAGATTGGTGTTTCCGGTTGCCAGAATGTTGCCATGCTCATCTTGCAAGGTAGAAACTAGTTCGCGTGCTTCCGCCTCATTTGCCTGTTCGGAAAAGGAGAAAACGTTGACAATCTCGTTCTCATTAACGAGATCGATAAACCCAAAGTTGAACTCGAGAATTTGGCAAATATCCCGACGCAATGCGTCGAGAAACTCGTCTTTCTCGGGTATTCGTTGACCCTTTGTTATGTTGTCTAATCCGGTCACTTGGATCTCAGCAGATCGGGCTGAATAGCGCTCTGTCTTGAGTTTAACATGCTCTCCGGCGAGTCGAAGAACTTACGCCACCACCATTGGAACATGAGCAATGTCCAAAGTTCCTTGCGACGGTCTACCTGTGACATTCTGTGCTCGCTGAGGAGGCGCTTTATATATGTCCAATCAAAGATTTCTTGCCGGCGCACAAAGCTTTCCGATAGAAGGTCGTCTACAACATCGCGAAATTCATTGTTTATCCACTTCGCTACCGGGATGCCAAATCCTTTTTTGGGTCGCTTAATGATTTTTTCCGGTAGGTAGCGCGAAGCAGCTTGGCGCAGGAGATATTTACTGGATAGGCCATGCACCTTCAAGTCTGTGGGCAATCCCAATGCAAACTCGACAAGAGGATATGCCAAAAACGGCAGCCGGACTTCAAGAGAGGCCGCCATGGAGGCCCTGTCCGATTTGACGAGCAAGTCATCAGGTAAGTAAGTGCTCAAATCCAGCCGCATGATGGTTTCTAAAAGATCGACCGGATCTTTGTCATCCGGCATCAACACTCGCATCATACCTGGTGTGTCGAATAAGTGTTCTTCTTCGCGCGGTTGATCCCCAGCACCAGCCAAAAGCAACGATTTTTGTTCGGAAACGGGGAACGATCCCATCCAACGAAGATGCCGTCTCAGCGGTGGTTGATCTACTGATGCAATAAAGCGCTTCACTTTATAATCGAAGCTCAGGTTGTTCATTGAGACGGGGAGCCTTTTTAAGGCCGGCTCTATTAGTTGGCGTAACGGCACCGATTGCCAGAGTTTTGCAAATTTATGGGCCTGGTAGGTTGGGTAACCGCCGAAAAGCTCATCACCACCTTCACCTGCCAGTGCAACCGTAACGTGTTGCCGTGTCATTTTTGAAAGAAAGTAGGTTGGAATTATTGATGCATCTGCGATTGGCTCATCTAGTATGTTCCAGAGCTCGGTCATGGTATCGAGAGCTAGTGATGGTTCAAACTGGACACATTCATGTTTTGTGCCAAGATGTTCAGCAACGGTGCGGGCGTGGCTGGACTCATCAAATGATCGATCGGCAAATCCAATTGAAAATGTTTTGAGGGGTTCGCTCACCTTTTGCGCTGCCAGAGCGGCGATCATCGAGGAATCAATGCCACCAGAAAGGAAGACTCCTAGTGGCACATCTGAAATCAAGCGCAATTCAACAGATTTCGAAAGGAGCTCGACAAGCTGCTTTTCCGCATCGGCCGCTTCAATGTTTACTGTCTTAGGGTTCGGTCTCCAGTAATTGCCAATTGTGACGTCGCCATGTTCAACAATTAGATAGTGTGCGGGCAGCACTTTGTTTATGTTTTTGAAAATAGAATGCGGGGCGGGCACATATTCGAGGGCGAGATATTGGCGCAAAGCATTCATATCAAGTTCACGCCTTGTGCTTGGGTGAGCAAGAATGCCTTTTATTTCGGAACCGAAAATAAATTTGCCATCTTGAATGGTCCAGTGAAGCGGCTTTTCACCCATGCGATCTCGTGCAATAAAAAGTCTTTCCTTATTGCTGTCCCAGATGGCGAGAGAAAACATTCCTTCCAGATACTTGAGACAATCAACACCATATTCTTCATAAAGGTGCACGATCACTTCGGTATCACATTTGGTGACGAGCTTGTGCCCGAGTGACAATACCTTTTCTTGCAGTTCGTGGAAGTTGTAGATCTCACCGTTGAACACAATCCAGATTGTGCCGTCTTCATTGGTGATTGGTTGCTGCCCGGTTTTGAGGTCTATTATGGCGAGCCTGGTCATACCCAGTGCCGCTGAACCCAGCATCTTCATACCGACTTCATCCGGCCCGCGATGCGCGATTGAATCCGTCATGCGAGGCAGATAATTTTCTTCGGACTTAAACGGTTGACCGTTGAGATTCAGGTAACCAACAATTCCACACACGATTGGGCCCCCACGCGATGCTAGCCCTATTGTCGCTTATGCTGACCATTTCGGCATTAGAAGGGCGGGTTCGGAACCAAATTGTTAAACTTGAAGCGTGAAAACACTTCTTACAAAGCACCCCCTCTCCTTCTACAGCCGCCCTTCCACAGAAGTGGCGCCTGAGCTGATCGGATGCATTTTGCATAGGCGTTTGCCGTCCGGCGAAGAAGTAAAAGCCGCTATATCTGAAGTGGAAGCATATATGCAAGATGATGAAGCGAGCCATTCCTTTCGGGGACTGACAACCCGCACGAGCGTTATGTTTGGCCCACCGGCCCGGGCTTATGTTTATTTCATTTATGGTATGTATTATTGCGTGAATGTCGTGACGGAACGTGCTGGCCACGCTTCCGCCGTTTTGCTGCGCGCGGTTGAGCCGGTCAAAAATCTGGAGGGACGGACCTGTGGTCCTGGCCTGCTTTGTCGCGCCATGAAAATTGACAAGGCGCTTAACGGCCATGATCTGTTGAGCGACGATTTCTTCATTGCCGCGCCGGAAACTACGGAAGAAATCCCCATCGTCAAGGGACCGCGCATTGGCGTGGATTACGCCAAGCACTGGGCCAGGCGCCATTTGCGATTTTACCTCAAGGGCAATCCGCATGTCTCGCGGACATGAAGAGTCGGGTCGGGCGTTCTTTTATCCGGTCTTATCCGCGGCGAAAGCGCCGGTCCCGATTTGCAGCGTGCGATAGTCGTCCGCGATCAGGTGAAATCCAATGTGCTTCCAGAATCGCAAACCGGTGACGTTGTAATCCATGACGTAGAGGTTGCATTTCTGGATTCCCTGCCCAGCCAGGGCGGTCAGGCTTTTTTGCACCAGACGCAGGGCGATTCCTTGTTTGCGAAATTCCTTTCGAACCGCCAGGTGGCGCAAAATGCCGCGCCGCCCATCGTGACCGCAAAGCACCGTTCCGATCAACCGGTTCCCGCTGCTGGCAATGAAACACAGGCCGCAATTTCTTCTCAGATACAAGGCAATTCCCTCCCGGTTAT
>CAJCIF010000205.1 GCA_903970355.1 Actinomycetota bacterium | reverse complement strand
GATTCCGAACAGCGTTTGGTCGAATACAAACGACTGGCAGATGTAAGAACAGATCGCGATCTGAATCTTCTTCTTTCCGAATGGAAAGATCGTTTTGGCAACGTACCGCAAGAAGCTCAGCAACTCGCTTTAATTGTCAAGCTAAGATTGGTTGCCACGAAGGCCGGTGTAAGTGCCATTAAGCCTGAAGCGCAAGGTATTCGCCTATCCGTTGCATTCCGCTTACAACAGTGGTTGCCAATTCAGGCTCGCTTGCCGAAACATCTTGGTCAACGAACTACTTACAAGCCGGGAACAGCGGGTGGTCATGGTCCCACTCCATACGTTCTCGTAAAATCGAATGGTCTTTCACCTGCAGAGCAGTTAGGTTTGCTAGAAGAGTTGCTCAGTGCTATGGTAGCTAGTTACGCCGTGAAAGCGAGCTAAGTTGTTAGCGTTGGGGAGTCGTTATTTTGCATAATCTTCGAACATACGTGTTCATTTCTGGTGCGTTTTTATTGCTTGGTGGTTGTAGCAATTCCTCAGACAAAACTGGAATCGACTCAACTTCCACTGCTACTCAAAACGCTACTACGAAAGATGCGATCGGCTTGCCCCATATAAAGCAAGGCACACATCTCGACAAAGTGCCTGATAGTGCAATCATATGCAATGTCGGTACCGTGCCGATTACAATGAAGCAATTCCGGCAGCAGTTTCGCGCTAAACAACAATCTGTTGAAGCCAGTCTATCTATGGATCCTTCCGCGCAAACATTTTTGCTCAACTATGCAAAAACAAAAAATATAACACTCTCTCCGGAAGAATCAAAAAGGCTCATAATTACTGCCAAAACCGCTCAGGGCAAGGGCAATACCAGTTTTTCTGAATATCTAAAGAAGAACAATATGACCCAGCAGGATTTTGAAAATCAAATCCTCACTATGGGCCTCGCCGACAAAGCCGCCAATGCCATGATTGAAGAGTCGCTCATCGAAGAACTCGTCAATCGAGAACTCCTTGCTCAATCGGCTATAGACAACAATTTCATGAAAACGAGCTTGTCCAAATACGATGAGCTGAAAACCACTCAGGATTACGCACACCTGAAAAGTGCCACGGGATTCAGCGATGAAGAATTAAAAGATGAAATCGTAAAGAATCAGTTGGCTGAGTTGATGATTGAAAAAATCGAGCAAGCTACGCCGCTCACGGACGATGAGGTGCGCAAATTTTACGATGACCATAAGGACAAATTGAAACACGGAGATCGCCTCCGCATGAGCCAAATTGTTCTGGCCGGGAGCAAAAATGGCGTAATGGGCCGCTCGGGCATCAAAGCCCTGGTACAAAAGCAACAACCCAAATTGACAGGGGCAGCCCTCGATAAAGAAGTAGACAAAGAAATCGAAGAGAAACGTAAAAAGGCAGAATATCTTTTAGCGAAAGCAAAAGGTGGGGCAGACTTCGCTCAATTAGCGAACGAAAACACTGAAGATACGCCTATTAAAGCAGCCAAAACTGGTGGCGATACGGGCTGGCAGGAAAAATCCGCCCTCACCAAAGAATTGGTTGCCGCTGTGGAACCATTAAAGGTGGGAGAACTCTATCCCAAGGTGCTAACGAGCCCGTACGGATTTCACATTGTGAAGCTTACAGGCAAGCAGGGGCCAGGCACTATGCCATTTGATGAGATTAAAGACCGCCTCAAAGAACTGATGAAAAGAAAACATAACGATGATGCTGTCGTGAAGTGGCTGGCAGATCGGCGTAAGATTGTAAAAGTAACCACTTCCGAAGAATTCACCAAAGCCTTAAAAGAGGCGTCTTCAGCTCCCGAAACGCCAGCTGCCGATCAAAAAGCAACAGACGAGAAAGCTGCAGACAAGAAAGCGACACCAAAAAAATAGACTTGGGACATCGTCCATGGTCTCCAAAAAGCGATTACTTTCTCTGCCCCACGATTGCGTCTATCTGCCGGAGCAAACGGCTCAGATGGAGTATGAACAAACTCTGTCTTTGAGCGAAGACTACTACAGTGACATGATTAGTCAGCACTGGCGTCGCTTCGGCACGACATTTTTCCGCCCCCGCTGTCCAAGCTGCAGGGCTTGCGAACCTATAAGAGTGATAGTTTCTCGGTTCAAACCTAACCGCTCGCAAAAACGCGCCTACAATAAGCTCATGCAAAATAATGCTCACATTATGGTTAGTGCACCACATATAACACCAGAGAAAATCGACCTCTATGAGCGCCACCATTTGCATCATCATGAACAAAAAGGCTGGCCGTTTCCGAACTCATGGTCTATACAATCGCACCTGGAAGTCTTTTCTCAGTTCCCATATCCAACCGAGGAATGGTGCTATTACAAAGATGACAAACTCTTCGCCGTTTGCTACGTGGACAAATTACGAGATGGTCTTTCCGGTTTGTATTTTTACTACGATCCCGATGCCAGAGATCTTTCACCTGGTACAGGCATTATTCTCACCATCATCCAGCAAGCTGCCCGGATGAACTTACCTTACGTCTATTTGGGCTACCTTGTCAGAGGTTGCCGCTCTATGGAATACAAAGCCAATTTCAAACCCTACGAAATACTAGGACAGGACGGCATCTGGCAGGAATATGTTGAAGATGCCGAATGAGGAATTGGCAAGATGAATGCGGCACACACTCAAGTGCACCAGTACTTCTTGAACCCAAGCTCTTTTACCTTCTTCAGCGGCCGCTAAATACTTAAGTCGCTAATGTCCGACCTATTGTACGAAGGGATTTTCTCGCTTTTCCGTCCAGATCTTTGTGTCTTCGCCATGCCCGGTGACAACTCGCGTGCTGTCGTCGAGAGTGAAGAGGCGGCCTTTAATGGAGTCAATTATATCTTCGAATGAACCGCCCCAGAGGTCCGTTCGACCGATGGAATGATTGAACAATGTATCGCCGGCAAAGAGAATGCTTTCTTGATCGGCAACGCTGAAACAAAGACTGCCAGGTGTATGGCCGGGGGTGAAAATAACTTTTGCATTGAACTTTCCGATTTTCACTTCCTCTTCATCGTTGAGAAATAGATCGGTAGGTGTTGGATCTTCTGCCTTGAATCCAAACAGTCCACATTGCATCTTCAAATTGTCGTAGAGGAATTTGTCCTTTTCGTGCAAGCAAATTTTTGCACCGGTTTTCTCCTTCAATTTGGAGGAGCCCATAATGTGGTCGAAGTGAGCATGCGTGTGAAGCAAATACTTAACGGTAAAACCCTGCTCTTTCACAAGCTCAAGAATTTTTTCAACGTCACCACCTGGATCGATGACAACGGCTTCTTTAGTTTCTTCGCAGCCCACAACAGAGCAATTACATTGCAGCGGTCCAACAGGAAAACTTTTTACGAAGAGGGTCACTTATTCGAAAAGCTCGCTCACTGAAGAATCATCATGAATTCTGCTTATCGCTTCGCCCAATAGTTTTGCCACACTGGTTTGCACGATCTTCTTGGAAATTTTCTTGGGATCGTGCGGAATGGAATTGGTCACGATCAATTTTGAAATCGGTGAATCATCAATGCGTTTGTTAGCTGGACCAGAAAGAACAGCGTGCGTACAGCAAGCAATAATTTCGGCAGCGCCTT
>CAJCIF010000204.1 GCA_903970355.1 Actinomycetota bacterium | reverse complement strand
ACCTGTCCGCGGATCGAAGGACATGCTAGCATAGCAAATTCGCTGCCCCATTCGCCTGGATTACCAAAACCGCCAGTGGCGCAAAAAAATACTATTTACTTCGATCATGCTGCTACCAGCTATCCCAAACCAGAGATAGTTTACCGCGCGCTTGACGAAAACTTTCGAAGGGCGGGTAATGCAGGCAGAGGCGCATATTCCCTGGCTCTTGATTCGGCGAGAACCATTTTCGAAAGCCGTTTAACTATCGCCAAACATTTAGGCATAGAGCGTTCTGAACAGCTCATTTTCACACCAGGCTGCACATATTCTGTGAATATTGCTATTCATAGTTGGTTATATGGGTGGTTAAGGGTCCGAAAAAGCAAGGAGGCAAACAGATTGCCGAATGTGCTTGTATCTTCCCTTGAACACAACGCCGTTATGCGACCGCTCCATGCACTTGTGGAAGAAAAGAAGATTGAGATCTCCCACCTTCCTTATAAGCATGGATCAATAATTAGCCTCGAAGAACTGAAAGAGCAGATAAAGCACAATCCGCCGGATCTTCTCATTCTTCAACATGGCAACAATGTCACTGGCGAAGTTTCTGATTTGGCTTCTGTGGTTAAAATCTGTCAGGAGGCTGGTTTAGATCTCATTGTTGATGCAGCACAAACTGCTGGAACAGAAATTGGCCACGCTCTCGATCTGAATTATGATACTAAATATGGTGCACTCTATTGGTGTGCGTCCGGACATAAAGGACTATTAGGGCCGCCGGGTGTGGGTCTTCTATACACGAATGCCAAGGAAGCGGATGCACTTATTAGCGGTGGAACCGGCTCGGGTTCCGAAAGCTATGCCATGCCGCGCTATCTTCCCGATGGCTTAGAGCCAGGCACACAACCCGTCCATCAAATCGCAGCACTTGCTGCCGCTGTGGACTATTTGGCACAACAAGATCGCAAAGCCACACTTAAAAACGAACTTCGTCTTTTGAAAAACTTTGAGGAATGGGCTTTGTCGCAAGAGGACATTCAGATTTATACCGGCCAAAATTCCGGCCATCGTTTACCGATAATCTCTTTTGCCATAAAAGGAATTTCGCCGGATCGAATTGCCGATCTTCTCGATCGCGAATTTGCTATCGCAGTGCGCTCCGGATTGCATTGCAATGCAGCCACTCACTCAGCCCTTGGCACGATTAAATCCGGCGGCCTGACACGTATAAGCATCGGTCCCGATCATTCCGACCAGGATATAAAAACGCTTTGCAATGCACTTGCCAGTTTGAAAGCCAAGCTAACTAATCAACGCTGATACCCCAGGCTGGCGGATAGGAAATCGTGCCGCGATAGGCGGGATTGTATTCTTTGAGCGGGTGAACCATGTAATCTTCATCCGGCCAATCAACTGGCGGAAAGATAGCCCTTATCGATGCTCTTTCAAAACCGAATCTCGGGTAATACTCTGGATGCCCGAGAAGAACGATAAGAGGATCACGGCGATCGTCTGCAATGCGAATAGATTCTTTAATGAGCGCTCCACCAATACCTTGGCTCTGAAACTCAGGCAATACTGCTAAAGGACCAAGTGACAAAACCCGCTTGTCGGAATCATCATTTTTCAGGAGCACATAACTGAGCATGATAAATCCAAGCAGTTTTCCATCTTGTTCCGCTACCAGGGAGAGATCATTTATATAGTCCGCGCCTTCTCGAACGCCAGTAACGATTTTTACTTCCTCGGTTCCTTTGAAAGCGGCAAGAAGCAATTCATTGATTTGCTCGTAATCCGAAAATTGCTCGCGGCGCAATTTGTAATTGAGGAGGTTTGCTTTCGCCATAAGTTGTCTCCGGTAAGAATTCGGATCGTACTGTGAAACTGCTGACAAGAGAATGTGTAGCTAGGAAAGAAGATTGCAAAAACCTCGGAAAGTAGCTGGAAATGCCGTTTTCAGCCGCTATACTTACACTAACGGATGGAGAAATTCCATAGTCAATATCTGGTCGGCGAGATCTTCGTTGAGCCAGATCCGTAAGGCATCTTTCCCTATACGAGCATGGGAGTTGAAGTGATGACAGCAGAAGCATTGAGTACAGGTGTATTGGCGGTAACGGGCATAAGCGCTCTTGTTTGTGCCGGCAGTGAGGCGGTGCGATCGCAGGCTTGGAAGAATTTCAAAGTGAAATTTTCGGCAAGAGAGATTCTGCCATATCTCGCATTCACCGGTGTACTTGGAGCATTTACTTATTTAGGTGTAATACAAGACAACGGTTTTAACACCAGCTGGCTGGCATTCATAGGCGCCATGCTTGTGCCGTTTATCTTGTCGCGATTGGGTCTGAAGTCTTCTTTGCTTGGAGTGATTCTCTTTGCATGTGTGATGGTTTTCAATTACTGCTTTCGAGAAGGTTGGCAGTATGGAAGCCTTGCCGTTCTTGGTGGTCTTTTAACCTACAAAGTAATAGACCAACTATTTTTCGTGAGCGAAACCGGATTCGAAGACATCTTGCCCTCAATGGTTTGGTTAAGCGCCGCTTGTTGGTATGGCAGCATGACGTACCCCGTATCGAAAACAGTGCTCTTGCAAGAAAGCATCATATTGAGTGGTATATCAGCTTCATTCTTGCTCAAAGCGATACCTCCTACTGTAGTCAAAAATGATCCCTTCTTTTTAAAGAGATTGTTAGTCTCTTTGTTGGGCGGATTTCTCATGTGGTTATTCGTTGCGCACATTCTCCTCGCTCACAAAATGGCAGTGGTGGCTATCCTCTTCGGTGGCAGTATATTTACTCACTTACTTCTTAATTCTCCAGAAGTTGAAAGCTCTGAAAGCGGCTCGAAGTACGATTTTCCCATTCAATTTCTTGTGTTAGTAGGAGTGCTTACTCTTGTTGCTTCAAGACTGCTTGGTATGTTTGGTCTTCTTGTTATCGCATCACCAGCCTTGCTTTGCGCAAGCTCTAGTGCAGCTGTAACAGCTGGACTTTATTGGTGTACGCGCGTTGTTTTTCAAGGATTCCAGCAAAATTACAATGGTAATGTCACGGGCATAAATCTTCTGCACCCATATGTAAGCGCCAGTGTTTATGCTGGTCTTGCCCTTTCACTTGTTGTGGCTTCGCTCTGGTTGCGGCGCGTCAATACATGGCGCGATTCGATCGTATTTTTGACCCTTGCTTTCTTGTTGCCACCAGCCTGCAACTATTTCCTTCATGAGGAACCTTCAAGCGGATACCTTTTCACCCTCATGAGTGCAGCTGTGATCTTAGTTCCACTGGCAAAGGGTTTATTTGCGCCGGCGCTTTCTAAACCAAAATATCCCGTGCTGATGCTTTTGCCCGCTATTAGTGTAATCACTGCCGATTTGACGAATGGTTTATTTGAAGCCG
>CAJCIF010000203.1 GCA_903970355.1 Actinomycetota bacterium | reverse complement strand
TATAAGCGTTGGCTGCTGCAACGACGGCCTGATATTTGTATGAAGTTGGCTCGTTATAGTATTCGAGAATGCCCCAATCGCCGTACTGGCTGTAAGCGCCTATAAAGTCGTACTGGTTAAACAGAGTACCTCCTACCTTTTGCCAGTTTTTGAAGAGTGCCTGATAGCAAGGCACTATCGATGCGTCGCGATTTGCATTTGCAAAAAGATTCACCATAGTAGTATCGCTATAGTACTGAGGTGGTGCTGCTAATCCAGCCCCACCTTCGTAAGCTACTAGTTGCACTCCATATTGTTGTGCAGTGTCCGCTTGAGATTGCATGGACTGTAAATCAGCAGTATTGATCTCGTTAAGACAAAAGGCATTGACCTGCGCTGGTGTCATTGCGTCAATCTGTGCCTGAGTCAAATTGTTGATGGTGTATCCGTAATACGGGGCGACCGCAAGAACGTCAACATTTTTATAGGCATTGTTGTATGCCAGTTCCTGCTGTGAAATATAGGAATTGACGAACTGCGTTCCCATTACGGCGATACAACGCGTTCCCATGGCGGCTTTAAAAATCTGTGCGCAATGGACTGTGTGTTGGGCATACCAGTCCCATCCGGCCTGATATTGATTGGTACTCAAACCAGCAGCCACTCCTTGTTGTATTGAATAGGCATTTTGCTGGAATGAACCGTTCCAAACTTCATTCGAATACTCCATATAGCAATGCAGGTTAGGATTTAATTTGCTGGCTATGAGTGCGGCCATATTAGTGATGTAGTTATCGTTCGCATAAGTGGGTATGCAAAACCAGCCATCATGGTTCGTTTCGTTGCATAGTTCAATCATGATTTCGAGCGGCGCACCATAAGGACCGGCATAAGTTTGATCTGTCGGCAAAGGTCTGCTCGACCAGTTAACTATTGTGCTTGAATTGGTATTTCCCATGTCCATAAACCTTAGACATGAAAAGGGTGCCAGTCTCTGCTCGTAATAAGAGTAAAAGGCAGATGACTGTCCCGTGCACCCAGGCATAAAAAACTGGATATTGGAAATTGGATTGGATGTGCTGCTTTGCTGAATCGAGAATATAAAGCCACTATCGGTATTTGGAGTTGGTGTCCAGGAGAAAGTGGTCGGCGATTGGGTAATCTGTTGTGACGCGTCAGCCCAAGAATTGATATCACCGCTTCCACTGAAGGACATGGTGAAGTTTCCTCCGGGGAAGTATCCACCGTTATCTAAAACAACTGTCGTTTGGCTGTTGGCCGGATGAGCCCAACTGTAGGCTTGAAACGGCCGACTAATCTTCATTGCATCGTTAAACTGCACTTCTCGGTTGTAATCGGAAATACCACCAACATTGATTCCAATCTGCATAGGAATGGGCGACGAAGCGCAAGCCTGTTGTGGAAACAATGAGAAAGACGTTGAAGAAAGCACTAGTAGTAAGGCAGATAAAAGCGCGGCTTTAAGCCGTAGAAGATGCGTATACATGAATTCTCCTTACGTGAATTGACACGAACGGTTTCATTTCGGATGCACGAGTGCTGCCGAAAGTTATGGTTATTCAGTATCGTTTTTCTTAGCCAACGTAATGAAGATCCGTTGGCGACGGGACGAGTTCCTCCATGCGATGTCCGCATGTGGCTAGACCGGAAGCCATAGGTGGATCAACGAATTTTTGAGCGTATTTAGTTTTGGTAAATTGCCAACGTGAAATCCAACACTATCGCGTCGGCTTCTTTGCTTTTCTCGGGGGTGGGGGGGTGGACAAGGAGGTCTTGCCCAAGCATTCTGCGCCAGTAACATGAGAATTTTCTCTCTATTCCGCCTCAGTTTCTTCGTGCGCCGGAAAAGAGATCGTAGTCAAATGTGAAAGTAATGTCGGTCTCGTCTGGGCCAACGTGTTGTCTAAATGGAGCAGCATTCTCCACGGCTGAAAGTGCTGCCTTGTCTGCAATGGATACGCCTGAAGATGTAACCAGCCTTAGATTGGAAAGTTGTCCATCAGGATGAATCTTGAACGCAATGACAATGCGTTTTGATTCACAGCCTTTTGGTGGGAACCACTGTCTTTTAATACGGCGCGTGATGTCCGCCATATTGGCACCACTATCAACACGCGCAGTTTGTTGCGTGTTCATTGCAACCACAGTGCCACCACCTCGTGCTTTGGACATGGGTGGATTTCCAGAACCTGTTGGAATCATTGGCAACATACGAACATTTGAATCTATGTAAAAGCCTGGAGCTGATTGCTCAAAGTGATACTCACTTTCCAGTTTCCTCGCTTCTTCCGGTAAGCCACCAACTTTGAGCAAGCCAATACGTCTGCGAACTTCACTGCGGAGCGTTCTTCCCTGTGGTCCTTCTATTTTGGTATATGATTTAGCCGAAATTTCAAACAACTTCTGAGATTCATGAAACAATTTCATCATCTCTTCACGAGATCGAGCTTGCTGTATTTGCTCAAGCAAATAACCTGACAGCAACATACGAGCAGCGTTTGTTTGTAGACTATCCACTCCCCAGCGCGTTTCCTCTATCTTTAACACACTTTCAAGAAAAGTCTTCCCTCTCTGAAATTCTCCTTTGGTCCTGCATGTTGTTGCAAACTGATTAACTTCACTCGGCAATGTGTGGGATATATTGGGCTGTATGTTCATAGCTTGTTCGATCGTCCGGCTAGCATCATCCAACTTGCCTGCGCCGAGGTAAGCACCACCCACGGCGGCTAATTGGCGGCCTAGATCTCTTGATGATATGCCGGTACTTTTATCTAGTTTCGAAATTGCGGTGCCACGATTTACATAGGAAGACGCAGCATCAAAGTCTTGATTTTTTACACAACTAGTTGCTAGCACAAACAACTGATTCGCCGTTTCAGCCGAATCCTTACCATATTGTTTTTCTTTGATGGCAAGGATTTGCTTGTTCAAATCCTCGGACTCTTTATATTTTTGACTGCGCTCTGCAAGAGTGGCCAATTGTCTCAAATATGGTTCAACGCTTGGATCATCTTTGCCAACCTTAGTTTGTCGTATCTGTACAAGGCTTCGAAGAATTTCGGAAGCTTGCTCACGTTGTGCATCATCTCGAGCTCTGAAATAAATTTGGTTCACGTAACGCATCTGAAATGGTGATGGTTTTTCCGGCGCTTTCTGTTCGACCACTTCGAGGGTGTGTTTAGCCAATGCAAAGTCAATAAATTGCGTAGACCCCCAAAGCCAACGTTCCGCACAAGACGTAAGCAAATTGTCCACTCGGGTCGAATCTTTGGACTGCTTTTCGTATCTATTAAGCGCCTCAGTAAAAATGGACTTGGCGCGGTCTTGTGCCTCCGGTGCAAGTAATAGGGCCAATTCGAGTTGTGTTGCCATATAGTCTTCAGAATCGCGATCTTTAGACAATTCATCAAGCTTCTGTTCCAGGCTATCTAATCTGTCTTTGGATCTTTTTTCTCGTGCTGCTTTCACATCAGAAATCAAGTGTCCTGCCTCAATCTGTGATGGTGATGGCGACAGCGATCGGTTTGCCGGTCCCATCTCAATTGAACTACCATCCCCTTTATAGGAAAAAGATTCATTGACGCCCACAATTAATCCATCTGCATTGGGGGCTCCATGCAATAAAGGTATCTGCATAGTCATTTCATTTTGAGCAGATCCAGACCAAGACATCTGCGGAAATTTTAGTGCTTTAACCGCAGCTATAATTCGATCATCCTGTGTCTTATCACCCGATGTGGTGACGATCTCGCATTTGTTGACCGAGCCAATGGCATTAATGGCAACAAAAATGATGGCGCTCTTGTAATTCGGTACTACACTACATGCGGAAACAATCTTATTGATGGCATCGCGTCGATAAGATGCCAGCTCCGAAGTTCTAATGGTTTGACAAAAACCAGAAGTACAAATATTTAGCGGTGACAATGCCTGCCCAAAAATCAAAAAGCTTGCTAAGACCAACCGTTTTCCAAACACGAATTTCTCCCCCGACTGCACCTAATTAGAATTATCGCAGACGGGAGAAAAGTTTCAGGATTCCAGGTCGTGAGTAGGTGGTCTTCGTACGATGCTTCCATCGGGTCTTCGCACTGCTGTCACAACTGAACCATCTTGAGCGATATAACGAATAGATTTCTTATCGGCGGAAATTATTCGTGTAACGACATTGGCAACACCGTCTATTTTGACTGGGTGAACATAGTTCTCTTCGACCGAACCATTTGCATTTACCTGCAAAGAACCCATTGAGTCTATCGGATCATGCGAAGCGGCTGGACTGGGAGCGAAATTATAACCCGTACCCTCAGCACCTGGGTCTGTAATGGTTTCTCTTGAAGTAAGTGGCATAACTCCATAGGGCGTGCCCATATCTTGTGCTGGTTCGAAGTGATCTACAAGAGATCCAGCACCTATTGAAAAATTAAAATCACTAGCGCCTGGTTCTCTTAGTGCTTCAGTGCTACTTGTTCGTACATAGCTGCCATCGGGCTGGCGCACCGAAGTATGCTCTGATAAATCATCCAATACATGGAGCATTGTTTGTTTGTCAGGCGAAATTTCGCGTGAGATTACATCGGAAAATCCATCTATTGCTACAGGCTTGCTATAAATTTCCTGGACTCTACCGGTGTGCTCCACTCGCAATAAATTCAAAGCCGATAGAGGATCGGATTCCTGTGCTGACCCAGCGTTGTCCCAGAAATGATATTCGTTCTCGATGTGCGTCAACGTATTTAGGTCGGAAACACTTTCGACCGAATTTGGTGTCATAGCACCATATGGTGTTGAAACTTCGCCTGGGTCATTAAATATTTGCGTGATAGTTTGTGAGTTCACATTGAAGCGTAGATGAACGGGATTGCCCGGCAAACCCAATCCTTCAGGATTGGAGAAAGTTAAGTGGTTAGGCGCTTCTTCGGAGCGCGTATACCGAATGATCCCTACAGGTGTTTTCATAGTTCGGGGTTGGGGATAAACTGTCTCGACCCAGGTTTCCCTACCCATTTGGTGTTCCGTTCGAACCGGCTCATTAGCATCGCCATTTGATGCACCATGCGCAGCGGGATTGCCGTTCGACACTTCAGTATGAGGTGGTGGGGGCGTGCCGTTCGCAACCTCAGCATGAGGTGGCGGGGTTGTACCATTTGCAACCTCGGCGTGAGGGGGCGGCGGCGGCGTGCCATTCAAAACTTCGGTGTGAGGTGGCGGGCTTCCTGTTGGTGGAGGAGCTGGTGGGGGTGGGGGTGGAGGAGGGACTTCTTCAGGCACGGGAGCTTTTGGAACGCGGGCAGTAAATTTGCCAACTGAACCAGCCAGTCTCACGCCGGAGAGGGCAGTGCCGGCAAGTCCAAGCGCACCCATTGACGTTTCAAATGTACCTCTGCCTAGACTATTCCTTACTACTCGTCTTGCGGCTTCTACCTCGGCCTGGCTGTGCCCATCTGGGTGTGTCAATATCGCGTGTGCATCATGAGCAGCTCTTGTGTGCGTGGCTCGATTAAGATCAGAAATTCCATGAGCGGTACCATAAACGGCAAGTGCGGCACCACCTGCAGTGACAGCCACATCTATGCCGGTTACTACAGCAGCGGATGCTCCTATTAAACCTGCAGCAGGTGCTAGTGCTACTGCAGCCACTCCCAAAGCAACAAACCCCGCTGTTTCCCACGGATGCGTTACCGCCTGATGATATGCAAACTGCGCACCGCCTGCGGCTGCCTGCAATAGATAATCAGTATTTCCTTCCACCCAAGCCAGGGCACCATTTCGGTTATGCGCTCCGTGCGCGGGAGTTTGGTGCGCTCCTGGAGCAGCAGGAGGATGAGGAGGATGAACTTCCGTAGCGAATCGATGAGAACTCGCCAGTCGATTCACCTCGGCGCTATTTAGCACAGGAGGATGAACTTGATCCATGTTGACCGCCAGGACGGCTAATTAATGAGACTTTCCAGGATCTCAAGATAGCGAGAAATTATGGCAAACATGGTTCCAGGGGCATCTCAGCAGGAATCCACCGATATGCCAATAATGTACAAAACGGCGAAAATTATCTTATTGCAGCGTCTTCTACATCTCTGGCTTCTTGCTCATGCAGCATGTTGAGGTAACGCTGATAGGCATCGCTATGCTGTGCTGTCAATTGTTGCTCTCTCCTCTGAAGGAGCGGTTGAACCACAGCATTAATGCGGTTCTCATCGAAACCAGGATTGTTCAAATCATCAATGAGCGCTTGTACTTCAGGCGGCATTTCAGGTGTGCCGAAGAATTGCATAGGAGTTGAAGTACTCCCGTGAGCCATTGATGTTCTCAGAAAAGTGAGCGTCCCCTTCGGCGATGTTTCGAACTGATTGATAGATCGGAAGAGCGTCGTGTAGGGA
>CAJCIF010000202.1 GCA_903970355.1 Actinomycetota bacterium | reverse complement strand
CAAAAAAAAAGAACTAAAGAATTGTTGAATTGGGCAAGCTTGTTAATGGCTTGCCCAATTCAAATGAGACACTCAGCGTTTATGCAGTTACTTCGACGGTTTCAGAAGCGGGCTTAACGAGCAGTTGGCCGACGAGCACGGATCCTTTTATTACTTCGACAACGCTCAATGTTCCCGCTTCGCCCATATACCACGAGAGGAGTTCCCCCGAAGGTAACAGGATATTGGGATAGTCTGTTAGCACTTGCGCATCAAAGGGAGACTCGTACCAGGTGTCGCCCCATTGAAAGCAGCGAATGCCCGTTTTCTTCTCGAACTGATCTCGTTCCTCGCGATCTTCTGGAAAATACGCGGGCTCGGGAATCTTAGTGCCGAAGACAACGTTACCGTGCACCACCTTCATGTGCTCAGAGAGGCTGTGCCCGAATCTACCTGGGTTGGCCGAAGCGAATGTCCATCCTTTCACCTGGAACAACAAGCGTCCAATCGCTATGTAGGCAGGGGTGAATTGGAAACGTGGCAGGACAACCCAGTATTCCTTGAAGCAATACTCGAAACGGAAGGTTGGGTTGAGGAAGTTTGTCCAGAGGTTCGACAAGCTGAATGATTTCATGGCAATTCTCCTTTTTTTAAAGATGCGTTTGGGCGGCTACCTTGCAAGCAAGACAGCGAATGGTTGGCGAGTGGGTGTGGTGGTAAGGTGATTTCCGTAAACTGTTTGCTGCCCTTACTGCAGAAATCCAGATGTCGTCTACCTTGCAGCACAAAAGCTGTTTGCCCGAAATGTTTTACTGGGCTGAGGCGATTATTTCTGGAGAGTGTGATCCTGTAGTTAGAACGATGGAAATATGTTCGTAGAGTAGTTGCTAGAGGCGCATGTTATCAAGCTTGTTGAAAATGGATCTCGAGATTTTAGAGAATTTGTTTTCGTAGGATTACATGTAGATTTTAGTGGCGCTGTAGGCAGTTAAACAGAGCTGACAGTGGATGCTTGACCAAGGTGTCAAAGTGGTCGAGAGGCTGGTGGCACAGACTTTGGGTTGCAACTATATAATTAAGTAATATTTCCAAAAATGAGAGTGCAGACAAACAGATGCAGACAAACAGACAAGGAATATCGAGAGTACTTACTTGCTCGGCATTCCTTGTCTGATGCTGCTACCTGCTGTTGTTAGGCAGCTTGTTCTTTTGCAGTGAACTCAGAGACCAGGTCGGGAATCTCCGACATGGAAGTAAAAACTCCATCCACACGATTTTCGGGTTTTGCGTTTTCCCAGGTCGAGACTTGCGCATGGAGGTAGAACGAGGGCATGAGATCGCGATAGCGAGCGATCAAAGGCTCCATTCTGCGCGGCTTATCGTCCAGGCCGAAAAGCATGCTGCCGGAACCAATATTGGCAGCTCGCAGAACGACGTCGCCGTGAAGCGTGTTCGGCTTCACTTTGGCGTCAGGCACCCCGGCGACGATGGTGAACTTCGAGTACTCGTGATAAGGTGCCAGTACTCCCATCATCCAGTACTCAATCAGGTTCACTTCTTCGTAGTAGTCGCTGAGAAAACTGGGCCTCTCCATCCGCACTCCCACGATGCCGTCGAAGTGTTCGGTCATGCCGGTTGAAATCATGCGCCCTAGACCTAGTGGCCATGGGCACTGCGTCACTACGCAGGCAAAACTGCCAGGATTTCTGCGCCGGAGCTCACTCATTGCTTGCGGTGCGCCGTCATGAGCGGTGACGATGGACTCGATTTCCTTGAGCTTGCGCAGGTAGGGAAGGATGATTTGCTCATGGAGAAGGTGACGGGAGCAGGGAGCGCCGCCGTGCTGATTGGCGTAATGCCAGGCGGCGATCGGTCGAAACAGAATGTCGCACGGCTCACTCCCGGGGGCCTGGAATTCCGCCATCGAAGGCAGACCGTGTTCCGCAAAGAAGCGGGGATATTCCTGTTCTTCAAGGTCATGCACGGGCTTCTCGTGCGCTTCCGTTGCATCCCAATCGCAAAGGAACACATTGCGGGGGGCCGGGGTTTTGTACGTCTTCGAAGAGCGATCGAAATAGATTTCAACGCCTTGTTCATTCATCTGGAACATCTTGAGATTCCCTTGGTTTGCGGTACTAAGCCGCGTTGAGGTCCTAACGAACGAGACATCTCGTCCGAGCAACTAAAGATGCTTTGCGTTTCACTAGTCTCACCACAATTACTCGTGGATCGTATGTGACGCCGTCATTCGCGTTTCTATTGCCTAACCAATGAGTAAATACGCGCGCAGCTGTTCTTCCGAGCGGGCGAATTTTGTTATCAGCTCGTTATAAGACGCCAGCAGTTGTTCTGGAAGCTGGGAAGTTATGAGCTCGTTCAGATGAGCGGTGATAGTTCTCAGTTCCGCCAGCCTTTCCTGGAACCAGGCAGGAGCAACCTTTTCATCGGGACCGAAGTCCTTCAAAAAGTTCATCGCCAAAAGGCCGACCAGGTCATACCGAGAGGAGAAGTCGGCGTGCATGTAATCGAAGGCATTCGCAAGCTTGTCAGGATAAAAACCCGACCGAATTTGCGGCAGTTTGCTCATCTTTTCGACACGCTCTATAAAAAGCGTAATTTGTTGAGGTTGATTGACCAAAAAATAGTAGTTGCGGAGCAGTTTTTGGGACAATCTTTCGCGTTCACGCGAACGGCTGTACAAGACGAATAGGACGATCAAAGTTAGGGTGGCCACAACAGCCAAAACGATCGCAGCAGCAGTCATTGGGGTCTCTCCATTTTTGGATCAAAAGTGTTAAAACCATTCTCAAACGAATGAAGGTTTCTCCGTTCTCAGATGAGCGTTAAGGTTCCGATCACACAATGTGAAGAAGGAAAATCCTTTAAGAGGCTATGAGAGAAGTTCTAGTCGGTTGTGCCTTACGGTCGATTGAAATAAATGGTGCCTTACCTTCGCAAAGGATCAGGCAGGTAGTCAAGCGCAATATGGTCCGGCACGGTGTCGGCGACAGCTCGCGCATGGTGTGATTACGATGTCAATAATTGGCGAAACCGCACTACATCTGTGTTTGAGCACATGCACAGTTTAACTAAATGATACTAAATGCGGTATCATAACTGCGCCATCAGGCACGACGCTTGCCGTTTCAAGTGCGACCATAATTGCAGGCTGCTGAGGTCAAACTTGGGTCGTTGCTGCGGTTTTTACGACTGAAGACAAGCCAAGCCCCTAGGCTCTAACATCTTGCCATTTATAAATAACTAGAGGCTAACTCGCGCGAGCCATCTCAGGTAGTGGCACGCCGGTGGTATCTCAGTTCGCTCAGTAGTTAATGAGAGCGCTTAAAACTGGTGGGTTTCGGTGGTGATTGCAAGGCATAAAGCTGCTTGGTAAACCACATGGTGCCAGGCAAAATGTACATGGCTGCTGCTAATTTACCAAAAGGCAGATTCTTGAAAATGATTGGCACCGCTTCTGCACCACTCCAACGCACACCATCTTCATCCAGCAAAGTTAGATCTTCGCCGGAGACAATTTGAAAACGTCCCTTTTTGTCCCACTGTTTCACGAGCGAGAGGAGATTGCGGTCGAAAGAGGAACTTTCTCCGCATGTCAAGAAGAGGACGTTGTCCGAAATGCATTTAGCGTCGCCACTGTGCATGATTCGCGCCTTTCAGAACTTTCTTAAGCCCAGCTTAGTTTAGCAAAGTTTAAATCCGTTGTCTCTAATTACAACCTGAAAATCTTTCCGTTTGCTGGGGTTTTTTTGGTTCCGGTCGAGGATGGTGAAAATTTGTTCAAAAACATCAACTGGTTAGACGAATCCGAAACGGACGAAGTTCCACGGTATCGCAGGCGGTGACCAGCCGCCTCGGAGAACGACTCTTAGCGATTTTCAGCACGGACCACTTTTGCGGGTTATCAAGGTACCACTCTCACCTCTGCATTTGGCAAATTCTTAATACCTTGAGGGTTTCTCCCACTTAGGACATCTACCTGCGCCATTAGCCGCACGGTTTTACTTGCTGACGGAGATCGCAAACTTTAGGCTGCAAGCATCTTATTTTTACACTCACTCGTAAAAGAAATTCCGCAAGCCAGAATCATTAGTCCTTCAAGACAAGCATTCCACTACACAGTTGCAGGTACTGTGCAGGCGAGTACCGGTGTAATTTAAGACCCCAAAATTTGACCGCGCTGATCGGTCGCTAAAAATAACAGCACATAGAAAAGGAGATTTATGGCCATTAGCCAACAAGGAAATACGGTTACTTTAGATCAGATGCTTCAGGCAATACTCAAGGAGGGTTTTGAAGGGCAGAACACAGTGCTCCAGGCAGAAGAAGCATCGCGTTTCCAGGAGCTACTGCAGTTGCTATCGGAGTTCTTCGAAGACGCTCGTGGCGGCGTAGTACAAGTTGAGGCCATGATAAGTGTCGAGCTCAGTTTGGAGAGCCAAGTGCCCCCAATGGATCCAGAATTGATGCGGAAGTTAGCTCTTCAACTGCGGGAAGCATTGCCAGAGCTAGCCGAAGCGCATCAAGCGTCGTCTACGCCCGAAGCATGTCTCAGAATGGCGCTCAAATATGGAATCCTAAATCAGCATGAGCCTCTGCCGGCTGGGAGAGCGGAGCAATACAAACTGCAGTTAAAGACACTGTTAACAAAGCTGGTCTTGCTGAGCAAAGAGGAGGCAGTAGAGCAAATTTAAGGAGGATTCTAGTTGAGGAAGGGGCAAAAGCGTGCCCCTTCCTCGCCCATCTAAAAAAATTTGCCCTTTGGGGCACCATATACGGTATCACTAACCGCTTTTGTTGCGCCTAACTAATGTCCATCGCAACATTTTGGCGGTTTCGCCCCAGGCTTTAACTGGTTGGGCGAAGTTTCCTTTTCGTTAGACTTTTCAGGGGCGCCAGCCGTTGAGGTGTCCGCTTTGTTCGATGAAAGAGACTTCTGGTATTCGAGTAACGTTTCGGTAGGTTTTGACCATGGATATTGTCCGCCGAAAGAATTGTCTATCGATTTTTGTATCTGAGCGACAGATTTTCCTTCCTTCAGCATGTGGACAGCCAAGATTGCCTCGTCCTGACAGATTTGGCAGTCTGCTGAATGGTCTGTAACGTAGCAATCAAGCAAGCTGTGATGCTTGTCCGTTATATCGCAACCGCAATAACAAAAGAGTTTGGCGCACAATTCAGGCGCTTGCGCTGCAGCCCGGTATCCGAGAGCAGCTCGACCGACAAATTTGCTGGCAGGCAATACTCCCCCGTTTTTCTTTGGCATGCTTTCTGAAGCAAAGACCGGCACAACAAATCCGGATAGCAAAAGAGCCAGGCCAATATTGATCGGTCGTGATTGCATCCAAAATCTTTTCTTTGTTTCCATGTTTATATTTTAGTGCCCGACAAGAGCATCATAATCAGTTCGCTTGCAAATTGCACGGCAAATGCTTCCTAATCTATGAGCTTTCGTGATTGCAAGAACGCTTTGGCTACGGCAGCCGGACTTCGTTTCAGTCCGTCTACCTGAAAATTGAGAGTCTGCATTGTTTTGTTGTCTATCTGGTTCCCTAATGAATTGAGGGCTGCACCAGCATCAGGATGGGCCGCTAGAAAATCTTCTCGGAC
>CAJCIF010000201.1 GCA_903970355.1 Actinomycetota bacterium | reverse complement strand
GGCTGGATCGATTAGACTATAAACCCATGACGACAAGGCAAAAGCGACTGAGCCGTTTGGCATCAAGCAGTATGCAGCGCCATTTTGGCTTTGCATTATCCTTGTTGACTCTGGTTTTAACCGTCACAAGCTCAACCGGACTTGCATTTACCTCTCGCCATTCCAGTAGTTCGGCGCACACTACGCATTCTGTACAGCAGCAAGTCAGTCATCATTCGAGGCATAGAAGCGAACCTGTTGAGCACGAAGTAACGCAGTATAGCGGTTCTTCGCGGCATACCTCGCGCGTTCGTCATTCGAGATTGCGCCATGTGGCGCGTTCGCACCACCATGAAACGCATTCTGCCCATACGCGTTATGCATATTCGGTTGATTTGTTTCTGGCAAAGCCACCAACTTTTGATACAAGCCCTCTGCCGGAAGGTGTAGCCGGCACTGTCCGTGGTGCATTCTCTCGCGGCCGGGCAGATTCTTATTCACCACGCACTCTTGTTAAGGCCGGAGTTGTTTCCTATCACCCCATTCGTGGTGGCATCTTCTGGCGGCGCCAACCCGTCAAATACATTATTATTCACTCTACTGAAACGGGCATTCCACAAGGGGCTGTGCGTGTGATCGAGGCCTGGAGTTCACTCGGCAGGAGACACCCTGGTGCACAATATGTGGTCGATCGCGATGGCACAATTTACCAAGCTCTCGATCCGGATCTTGCTTCGGTGCACGTAAACATATTTAAAACCTTGCCTGGTATCAACAATGACGACAGTGTCGGCATCGAAATGTGTCATGCCGGCCATCAAGACTATCCGCCTTCCCAGGTTGATTCGGTTATCAAACTGGTTGTGTACTTGCAGAATCACTATCACGTTTCGGGCGACAACATAGTTACGCACCGCTATGCACAGCAAGGTGATCATACTGATCCCGTGTTCTTCGATTGGAACGGCTTTATTTCAGCGAAGAATACTTTTTTGCAACAAGCTTTGGCTATGAAGATGAGCGAAATAAATAAAGAAGCGATCAGTTGGATACCAGATGTTACTCCCCCTTCTGAAAATTTCCTGCAAATTCACAAACAACTCAAAGCAAAGAACGATGCACCATCTGCTCCTATGTCAGTAACGCTCCCCAAAATATATGCCACTGACTCTGAAGACAAAAGACCGCGGCATCAGTTGGACAGCTCACAAATAATCAATCCTTTAACCCCACAGCCGAAAACCGGAGCGACTCCGGAATTGCGTGGACCAATCGAAATGAGCCCCGGTGCAGCCTCCATTCTGCACAATATGGAGCCTCCCAAAGAAACACTAAAATTAGTTCCGCAACCTGAACAACACGACATGCCTAAAGAAGGGGCACCGCCGACGGCACTACCGCTTCCTGGTGAATAAAGTCTCTGATTGACATTATTCAGAAAGTGTTTTCAATTTCCCCTCAAGGCGCTTTGCTTTTTCGCTATTTGCACCATAGATATCCTTGCTCATATCTAGAGCGTGGCGAAGGCAGTCGGCTGCTTCGTCCTTCTTTCCTTGCGCAATAAAACCTTGCGCTAGCGCTTCCCAATGCTTTTCCGCCCGCGGTCTGGTTTCCGGTGAGCCTTCATCAATCTTGATCGCTCTGCGCCAAGCTGCTTCTGCGTTGGTTGCGTCTCCTAAACTTAGATAGGTTGGCGCCAGTATATCAAGAGTGTAACTAACGTAAGGATGATCAGGTCCTGCGTTGGTTTCTTTTAGCTTCAGTGATTCGAGCGCGTACTTAAGAGATTTCTTGTAGTCATCTTTTGCAGATTCTGAATTATCCTGGGCATTCAAATGAATGTGTTGGGCACGCAAGCACATTGCAAGCTCCTCGAGAGTATTAGCCTTGTCTAGAGGAGCAACACTTCCATCGCAATAATGCAATGAGTTCTCAAAGGCTTTAACAGCGTTGGCATACTGACGGGTATTGATATAGACCTGCCCAAATTCATACCAAATGGTATGCAGATCGGAAGCGCTTGCATGTCCATCTTCTGCCTGTTTTAGAGCTCTCATAAGTTGAGCTTCAGCAGTTTCCCAGGCGCTTATGCCCATTTGGGTTCTAGCTTCAGCGAGTGTTTTCGACCAAATTGACGGGAAGAGAATATTCTTCATTGCCGGGAAAATGAAATAGCAAGGAATGAAGATGAGCATCGAAATAAAGCTGACAACTACAAAGCGAAAAAGGTTTCGCCTCCGTCGCGTTGATTGTGAAGCGCCAGCCTTTGCTGTTCCGCCATCACGGACCAGCTTAAGCGCTTCATATACTTCTTCCATTGACTGATAGCGGAGGTTGGGATCCTTCTCAAGACAACGCAGGGTCACATTTTCTAAGCCAACTAACATTTTTTTCTGAACCAACTTTTTGCTGATTTGAGAGCGGATAGCAAATGGTTTTGGTGCTTCACGAAGCTGGCTGTAAATTATGCTTGCTACCGAAGCACCATCGAATGGTGGCTTACCCGTTGCTGCCTCATACATTACACAACCCATGGCGTATACGTCCGTACGCGCATCCACCGCTCCACCGTCCCACTGTTCCGGACTCATATAAAGTGGCGTACCAAAAAGTTCGCCTGTTTGTGTCAGCTTGACGGACTCTTCATCGGACTGCGGCAATATCTTTGCTATACCGAAATCTACGATCTTTACGAAATCAGTGCGATTTTCCTCTTGCGCGAGCAAAATGTTGGCCGGCTTAAGATCGCGGTGAAGAATCCCGCGTTTGTGAGCATGAGCCATGCCTTCGCAAAGTTGCATAAAAATATCAATTGTTCGACCGGCATCCAGAGGTCCGCCTTTAAACACGTCAGCCAGGCTTGAACCCTTTATGTAGTCCATTGCCAGAAATGGCAATCCTTCTTTTGTAACTCCAAACTCCTTAACCGAGGCAATATGTTCGTGATTTAGCGCAGTAGCTGCTTTTGCTTCCTGCTGAAAGCGAGTAATTGCCTTTGGAGATGCGACGGCTTGTGGATTCAGGACCTTAATGGCCATACTACGATTAAGGAGGAGATGCTTTGCTTTATAAACGGTGCCCATACCGCCAGCACCGATTTGCGCTTCAATCTGGTAGCGATCATCTATTGAGACCAGAGAAAGATTATTGTCCCCAAAGGAACGTTCTTCCAAGCCCGGCAAACTCTCTTCTACGCGCACTTGAACCGGCAGCTTGTCTTTTATTTCAAGTTTGGAAGATTCTGGTTCTGGCACAAAGTACTCCGATCCAGGTAGTTGGGTACTTTATGCCCGGGATTTGAGAGGGCAATCTAGAAGCTTTATCCCTTAGAGCTCAGTAGGTTCGCTGAGCCATCGGTTCACCATTTTTTCGAGATCACTTAAAAATACCGGCTTAAAAATAAAATCGTTCATCCCGGCTTCCAGACATCTAGGTTTATCTGGATTGGCTGTCATAGCGATGATAGGAGTATAGCTTTGCTGACCAGATTGTTTTTCTTTTTCACGGATGGTAGCGGTGGCATCTAAGCCGTCCATGTTCGGCATTTGAACGTCCATGAAGATAAGTCTATAAGTTTTTTCCGATGCCTTTTCTACAGCCTCACGCCCGTCTTCAGCTACATCGCACTCGAAACCAAGCGACTTGAGTTGTCGTTTCGCCAGATAGCGCAAAGTAAGATCATCTTCAGCAACTAATATCATTCGAGATTGCCTGAGTTGCTAGTTCCTAATTCGAAAGGCACAAGAAACCAAAACTTGGCACCGTGACCTTCACTACTGACTACGCCTATGTTTCCGCCCATCATCTCAATGATGCGTTTGCAGAGTGATAAACCTAATCCAGTGCCACCATATCTCCGGCTGGTTGATCCATCAACTTGCACAAAAGGCTTAAATAGCTTTGCTTGATTTTCTAGCGAAATGCCTGGACCAGTGTCGCTTACGGTAAATTTCAGATATTTTTCTTGATCGTTTTGTCGCTGCACCTGTGCTCTTACTTCAACGGATCCACTTTCAGTGAACTTAATTGCGTTCTGAACTAAATTTTGCAAGACTTGCGCTAAACGATGACCGTCACCATACAATTCGCCCAGTACTTCTTTATCTAACGTTTGGATCAGCTTTAATTTCTTCGATTGTGCGGAAATGTAGAAAGCAGTAAGTACATCATCGACGATCTGATCGACGTGGAAGTTTTCTTTGCTGATTTCTAACCTGCCCGCTTCTAGCTTTGAGAAATCGAGTAGGTCGTTCACTAAGCGCATTAAGCTCAGGGCAGAAGCATATATAAATTCAGCAGTTTCTTTCGTTTGCCCTGTAGTTTCACGAGTTAGCAGTTCAGTTAAACCAAGTATGCCACTCATAGGAGTGCGGATTTCATGGCTGATATTTGCCACGAACTGTGACTTCAACTCATTCGCCCGAATGGCTATATCACGGGCCGTTTCCGCTTCCTGTCTATATTTTTCAGTTTCTCTTAGTTGATGCTGGAGCCGCTTATTTGCTTCTTCTCGTTCTTGCTCTGCCAGTTTACGTTCGGTAAGATCCCGGGTTACCTTTGCAAAACCGATGAGAACGCCTGTCTCATCATAGAGAGTTGTAATGATTACGCTCGCCCAAAAGGTAGTGCCATCTTTCCTAACTCTTCTGCCTTCTTCTTCATAGCGGCCGTTCTTTCTAGCCATCTGCAGCTCGTAACCGGGGTGGTCGGAGTCTCGAGCCTCTTGCATGTAGAACAATGAAAAGTGCTTTCCAATGATTTCCTCAGCTGTGTAACCTTTAAAGCGTTTTGCTCCCTCATTCCAAGTCTGAATGTAGCCGTCTGGATCAAGCAAAAAAATCGCGTAATCTTTGACGTTTGTGACCAGCAGTCTAAAGATCTGATCATTCTTTGTTAGTTCCGAACGAACTATTTTTTTTTCGTCGGCTGCCATACTAGTGAATGCCTCAAAAAACAGCGGTGAACAACATCTCAAACAAGCAGATGGGTTTGTAGAGTCCCTACATATTCGAGGTGTAACTAAGCTGGTGGAAGTTCCCGATTAGCTGAACTGTGGATAAATCAATGAATTCAACAACGGTTAATCTACACTCTTGATATAGCCAAAACCCATGCCGAAGCGTCGTGACGACGATGATTTCTCAAATCACATACAGGATCTGCTCGCCCCCTGGTCCGAAGTTAATCCCCGTCGTATGTTTAGTGGTACTGGGTTATTCGTGCATGAAAAAATGTTCGCACTCATTTTTGATGATGTACTTTATTTGAAAGACTCTGTAACAGTGGGGAAGCATCCGCTCCCCGCCTCATTTGAGAAAGAATACATCTGGTATGAGCGTGAAGGTAAAGAAATACGCCTGGGTTACTTTAAAGCACCCGACCGGGCTCTAGAAGAGAGTGCCTATTTGATAGAACTGGCTAAGGTAAGCTATCAGAACGCCACTTTAAATAGGAAAAAGAGGAAAGTCGTAAAGCTGGATCCCAACGATAAGCGGCTGGGTTAGCTGGAAAGCGCAATCAATTCATCTTTGTGCAATGTCGCCCATTGGCGAATAGACATTCCAGGGCGACCAAGGAGCACTGGGACATCATCACGAACGGTGCCGATGTAGGCCATTCGTCCATCATAAATCTGTTCAAAAGAATCGGCTACACCTCGAAAATATGGATCGATGTTATTTCCGTCCGGAGCAATATCTTTCAGAAATTGACCGGGTGCCCTGTCGTCTGCGATGAGCGATTTTCCAGTAACTTCATTGAAAGCATTCACAAGTTCAGCTAACGTTGCAACCTCTGTCGAGAACCAATAATCTTTCCCATAGTGTTTGTCGCCTTCCGCCAATATTTTTGCGGCCGCTTCACCGACATCTTCAAGTGCTATCCATCCAGCTGGTTTGCCACCAGCATAAAAGCGCGCTTTTCCGTCTTTGATCATTTGGTAAAAGCCCGTGAAGTTTTGAAGAAAGCAGTTTGGATGGAGATTGGTGTAGTTGATACCACTCACCTTGACATAAGCTTCAATCATCTGGTGCCAGGCAAAGTGCGCATCATAGCAATCCGGATCGGGCGAAAAAACACCAAGATGAACGAGGTGTTTGACGCCTTCTCGTTTGGCAGCGTCAACGATTGCTTTGCTTTGCACAAGCATATCAACTGTGTAGCCCGTCAAAAAAAAGATGCTGTCAACATCTTTGAGTGCCTGGCTAAAAGTGCGCGGATCATCCAGATCTAGAAAAACCGACTCGCCATACTCCTTTTGCAGTTGTTCCAATTCATTTTTACGGCGACTGGTAACACGAATCTTGACGGAGGAGTATTGTTGCAGGCTTGCCGCAACTAATTTGCCGAGCTGCCCTGTCACGCCCATTACAAGCACAGTATTTTTCATAGCGAATCTCAACTCCAATAAAACATAGAGTTTAACCGACTATTGGCGGGCTAATAAAGCAAACTCATCTCCTGTGTCAAAAGCTTCTTGCTCCCACCGAAAATTACGATAATTCGGGTAATGTGTGCTTTTCTCTTCCTGGTCTAAACGATAGCTATAATCATCGAGCGCGTGTTGAAGAGGCTTCCTTTTCATTATTCTGTCGTCCATTTCATCCCAAGGTTGAAGACTGCCATCCGGTTGGCGTGGAAGTTTATCAATAAGAGATCTGATCTCAGGCTGAGAAGTTATAAGCTGGGCCAGATCTTGATCGCCTTCTGTAGGATTAACAAGCGCGTTGTACACGTTCCAAGCGGCCATCGGTTGAGCTGTGCTTGGGCTGAGTTGATCCGTCAATGCGGGAAGTATGTAACGCTGCAATTGTTGGTTAACGCCGTAATCGTGAAATTCGGTGCCCTTATCTTGCCATTCTCTAATCAGCGCATCAGATCTAGTTGCTTCGCCTTCTGATAGTGGTTTGCCGTCCCTAACATTGAGCACGCGGTCTAGAAACTGTGGATCTAGTGTGTGCTGGGAGTCCGGAATAAGGTTGGTGTAATCATTTGTAAGTTGTTGTCTTTGTTCCGGTGTGGCAGTTTGTCCAATATTTGCTTTGTCGGCCAATCTCGAGAGAATCAAGAAATCCTGTTCGAAATGAGTCTCCTCATGCGTT
>CAJCIF010000200.1 GCA_903970355.1 Actinomycetota bacterium | reverse complement strand
GTAAGTTGCAAAAAACGATTCATCGAATGGACCCACACCACTGCGACCGAGTTTGCCGTAGACGGTTATCGGAACACTCTCAAATTGCACTTCATCTCCCACCGATTCTTCGCGGCGAAAACCACAAAAGAGATCTCCAGTGACAGTACTCCTCGGTGCATGTTCAGTTAGCCACGGCATTACCGTGAAATCTCTGGTAGGGTCAAATGCAATTAGATTTACGGTATGGCAAGGCATTCCGGCCATCATCGATACGCGATGGATCGTTTGCGGCGCTACTTTCGAAACACCATCAAGGCTACCAATTTTGGCCATGATATCCGGATCGATTGTTTCATCCGTTGGTTGAACAGTAAGCAGCGCACTTGTGATATTAACCATGGCACGTTCTGGTACCACGATCAGATCTGCCCCCATACGATCGAAACTTTGAGCGATACTTGCTTGGATTCCCATTGCCACAATGAACGATGAAAACACGGCACTTGTGCCGATCGCCACGGCGAGAATGAGCATACCAGTGCGCACTGGCCGTCTCAGAACATTCTGAAAAGCCATTTTTGTAAACAGCCAAAATAAACCGCTCCTCCTTGAAGGAGGCGTGCTTGTCTCAGATTGCTCGGGTTTTAGTTGAAGCAAGACTTCGACCTAAAGCGTTGTGCACCGGCTATTTTTCAAGTCTTCATTCTTTCTCGGGATGATGACGCAATCGTGGTGTCCGCCAAAATTCGGCAGGTATCCAACCGGTTCAAGCGTGTCCTGTTTGAAGATGAATACGCCGGATGACAAACGTTGGAAGCCACTGAATATTTGGAATACATATTTGCCGTCGTAAGTAACTGCCATGGTCTGGCAGTCTGGGCCAATGTTTGGAAATTTCGCGATAATCTTCCAACTTTCTGTATCCACCACACAGCAACCACTCAACTGTGGCTTCGGATACAAGACGGAAACAAACATTTTTTTGCCGTCCATAGAAAAACAAAGGTGGAACGGGCTCGGAAAATCACCTTTCCAATCCGGATCTTTTACGAAAGTAAATCTGTTCCATTTACGCGGATCGGGTGATGAAGTATCAAAAACAGCCATATTGTTTTGCTTGATGTTATTCATCATTGTGAAGATCTTGCCATTGGGTGAAAACCCAGCCTCATGCCCAACGCACTTTATGTCGTCGAATTTCACTTCCCAGGTATCAGGGTTTGACGAGACTTTCTTAATTTCTAAATTGTCCGGCGATCCCTCTGGATTGTGCAAGCATGTAACAGGCTCCCATGTTTTTCGATCGATGATGATGGCACTCGAAACCATACGAAGAATCAAAGCAGAGTATTTGTTGCCAGGATGATGCACGACAGCATCCAGTCCGGTAAGTGTTCTTGGCGAATCCCCTGGAAGCTGTCCTGTATAAACGAGATACTCCGCCATCGGGACCATTTCCCAATTCAGTTTGTTTCCTTTAGAGCCTTCAAGATCAAACTTGCCTGTTTCTTTTGCGGGTACTAACTTTTCCAATCTCACTCGACCACCTTTGGCCCAATTATCTTCGAGGTTTCCCTTCGGATCATTTGGAATCCAGTCGGCACGAAAGGCAGCCAAAACAGAAGTTTTCGGTTCAGGCGGACGGTCGAAAAATGCGCAAATGTCTTTTTGACCATCAGCACCAGCAAATCCAGTGGCATCAGGATAGATAGTCGTATGAACCCCCAACCCCATTCCCGTTGTTGCCGCAACATCCTCCATGAGGTTCATAGATTGTCCGTCGAAATTTACTCGGTAAATGTGATTACCTTGTCCCCACTTATCCAGCAATCCCCGCTCTTTAATTTGAGTTGGAATATTGTATATTGTTACGTTGTCTCCACCCTGAGTGGAATTAACGAATTCAAAATGCTTTAGAGGATCGGCAGAAGGATATGCAGCAAGATGGTGCGATATTGGGCACGAATCACCATAGTTCCAATAGCTGATCCACGCGAGTGTTTTTCCAGCACCCATATCAACTGCATGCGTTCCGCCGCCTAACTTTTCTGGCGTGAGGTAAACATAATCACCAAGTTTTTCTATAGCTTGCTTAGATTTTCGGGCATCAATAACTTCAATCTTTGGCACCGCTCCTGATACCACTTTCTCTACTTGCTTAGAGCTAAAGTTAATACCAAATCCAAACATTCGTTCGATAGCAATTCCTGTAGCACCGGCTGCAGTTGCCGTTACTACATCTCGGCGAGTTACCAACTCGCCTTTCAAAAGTCGATAAACCTGAAATTTTGCCAGCCTGAGAAAGCCGGGCTTCTCACTCACAGGAGGTTTGGAGACAGGAAATTCATTCATGCACACCACCTTAGCTCTGGTAATTGAGCCGCAAATATTTGTTTGACGAGGTGGAAAATTGTACGACCTTTTGCAACTGGCAAATTTAAGGAAAGGCTTGAGCTCGCTAGCTTGTTCATCAAAACGAAAAGGGCATGGCGAATGCCATACCCTTCGTCAGACGATCTTGGAGTGAACGCCGCGAGCCCTCGCGTTAGGCGTGTCTGGCTCCAAGTCGAGCCATTGCTGAACGAGCTCCGTGGGCGCCTCGGCTACCCAAATGGTTACCATGATGATGTTTGCCGTTGCATGCCAACGCCCCTAATGGCGCTAGTTGCAATGAGAGAACTAAAACTACGGCAGCAATTCTCTTCATAAGATGTTTTCTCCTAAGCGCTGACAAGACCATAATAATTGCCGGCTGTGGAGATTTTGTGAGGCTGAGCTGGTCTACGGCACGAAAATCAGGTGATGATTACCGAGGCATGCTCGTTTTCAAAGGAAACGTTGGTTTCCATGAATATCATCTTGAGCAAGTCTCTGTAGAAACCATAGAGCGGAATGCGACGTGCGATTTCTTCGCGCAGGGTATCACGGGAAATTTTGAATGAGCTGTGGGAGGGACCAGACATGTGGTCGAGTTCCAAATAGTAGTTGCTCAGGGGCTGAATTTGAATTTCAAATAGTCGATCGTGCCAGCGAGCTACGCTCTTGAGGGCTTTCCAACCGGTCTTTTTGAGTTTCGATGGCTCACAAGTGAGATAGTTTTTGGTTTCGATAATCTGTACACCGGTGCCTGCATTTTCATATGCAAATCCCATCGGTAAGCCATAACTAGGCGCAAGCTTCTCTCTGTCCAGAGTGGCAAAGGACAAATTCTCAAGACTCTCCAGCAGTTGAAAACAAGTCTCGTCACTTTCACAGACAATTTTGATACCGAAAATGTCTTTCACGTATTTGCTGTAACGACGCAAGTGTTTGTCCCGATGCACGAGCTCGTCCAGCCCAAACAATTCATCGGTTACCTTATTGCAAAGCTCTTCTTCTGCCTTCACCCGGCTCGTTAAGCGATTCACACCCGTGCTTGGTCTGCCCACCGGAATGTACTCAACAAAATTAGCCGCAAGCTCCAAACTGACCCATTCGCCATTCATGTTGTAGCGAAACTCGCCGAGCATACGGTTGCCCAGGTCTATATCGGTAACCGAGAAGAGCTCCTCGCCAGATATCCTCTCTCTAATCAAAAAGGGGCGGTCACCCCCCCCTGGTAGCACGCCGATGACATTGCTGTGCAGCTCGAAGTCGCCCTCTAAGAGGACACAAGACAAGAGGTGAGCCAGAACGTGCAGATGCTTTTCACCATCCAG
>CAJCIF010000199.1 GCA_903970355.1 Actinomycetota bacterium | reverse complement strand
GCGCCGGCTACGGCGGGAGCCAAATCAGTACCGGGTTTACTGGTGTCTGGAACAGCCATGTTTACGTACGGAAGAACTGATTCGCATACTTTAAAGGTGCCCGCATGGCTGTCACGAGCGTCTCGCGCTTGCTGCACAAGTACTGGAAACGGCACTTCAGTATAGACTCGTGCCAATGGCTGAAACGGACCTTCTCCCGGCCGAATCATATCAGGGCTATTGCAATCGGGTTGAGCATGGGCTGAGTTCTTTTGAGCATCTGTTGGTTTGTCAGTCATTTGAATTCCCCTTTGGTGGTAATCTCATAGATGATCGCTTTCAAATCTCAAACTTAAAATGTGCAAGTCCGCATTTCTAATCGCTAGTCTTCTAATCGTTCTTTTCTGTCCGAGTGCAATATCGGAGCAGAAGGACGACGGCACAGTATGGAATGTGGTATTTCAAATCGGGTATGCCGGTCGTTGCAAAGGTTACATCACTAAAGACAGACTCGTCTTTTCTAACGGCATAGTGAGATATTTGTTCGTACCGCCAGACTACGACCAGCTTCTTCTCATCAGTGATGAGTCCAAAGCTTATATGAAAATGCCGCTGGATAAGTGGCTTATTGACCAACCGAAAATACAATGGGTTCCCTGGAAAACGATTCCAGCCACCGATTCCGCAAGATACAAAAGAATAAAACTTCCTACCACAATCAAATGCGATAAATATACGTGCTCCCGAGAGTACGGGAGAGGAACGGCTTATTTCGTCGCAACGCGCACCATTGCAACAAATACCGGCATTTGGAAGGCATGCTGCAAATTTTGTGGTGCTCCTGTTGACAAAGGAATGCCAATCTTATTTATACCGAGTAGAGACATCAACTGTGCGCGGCTTCAGGCGACCTTTGTAGATAAAGCGATTGCGCCCCCTGGCGTATTCAGCATTCCCAGGTCTTACAGAAAAACGAATGACATAGCAGATCTTTATCTCGGAAATGACATCGATGTATTTTTCCAATCTCGCCCACAAAAAAAGGACTGAGTTTCATCTGGCCAATGCGCTTGCAGATGGACATCTGAAAGAGATCATTTCTTGCTTTCATCTACTGCTATTTGCAAAGATGTTATTTTGATCACGTTCTGATTTGGTGATGAGTCTTGCCAAACTGCGAATACTTCATTACCGGAAATGGCTACATCAGGATGTACTGAGTTAGCTCCCTTATTGGAAAATGACACTGTAGCCGAAAATTTCTTGCCACCGTCGACTGAAGCCCTGCCCAAGATCTGGGAATTAGTATCGCCATTGGTATTAGACCAAACTACTGCTACTCGATCGAGATCGGCTACCAAAGCTGGATTACTCGAGATTCCTGGCGTATCGGAAAGGTCGAGTGCTCTGCGCAACTGGCCACGACTATTGCCTGTGCGATAAATTATGTCTTGACCGTTTCCCTCCCCAGAGGCTTCAGCCCAACAAAGATGGATTTTGTCTTTGGAACCACAAGCAACGTCCGGATGGGATGTCGCATACGCGCTATTGCTGACATTTACCCCGCTCGACCATTCATCTGCTGTTTTGAGAGCAAAATAAATATCCGCATGATCTCCACCTGAAGGTTTTTCTGACCAAACAGCGTAAACCGTGCCATCTTGTCCAACTGTCATGGCTGCTTCACCAGCAGCACCTAGCGTGTTGCTGATGTTCTCAGAATTGGACCAAGTTACTCCGCTGTCTTTAGAGAAGCAATAATAAATCTGTGGATAACTTTCACCTGCTCTTTTGTCAGTCCAAACGACATGGATAGAGTCATCCGGACCTACAGCTATATCCGGTTCGCTAGAAACACCGTGTATATTTGAAATACTAAATGGCTTGGTCCAAGTCTTCCCCCCGTCCAATGATCTAACGAGAAAAAGACCAGCTTCGCCATCAGGGGGCATGTAACCCCATGCAACGTCAATCACGCCCTTTTCATCTACGACAATGTCGGCAATAGAAGATTTGCCCTGACCAGAGATGTCGACTGCTGGAGTCCAGGTTCGAGCGTGATCGGCGCTTTTGGCATAGAAGATATCGACGCGGTTCGAAGTTTTTTCGCGCCTTTCCAGAGCAAGATGCAGCTGACCTTTGTTATCAAAGGCGATCGCTGGGTGACTACCGTCAGCAGCACTGTGGATGTCAAAAGATTGGTCAGCAAGTGCCTTATCACTGTCCAAAAGGGCAACTAAACTGATAACGAGTGAGATTGCGAATTTTTTCATCGCTTAATTGTATCGCATGAACTGACGTCATTGGTGCGCGGCCATCGACGCACCGCCCCCATTGACGTTCTGCGCCAACAACGACGCCGCCCAGAAACGCGATCGGCCATTCTGGCACCATATTTAGTACCAGCTCCACCACTTTTGATACCACGACCAGGAGTTCACGGTCCGGCTTGCAAGAGAATGATTCAACTGTTCGGTCTGTGTTAATGCGTTGCTTCAGATCTGTCCTTGTGCCGATTTCGGTGAAACGGCGCTATCGAGCGTAACGATATTGCTGTCTTCGCTTATTGTTGCAAATGAGCTAGGAGTCTCAAGTGTGACGATATTGCCACAGCCACCCTTGCTGCTTACCGCAACTGAACTATCAATGATGGTTTCGTAGATGTGAGTTTGTTCTTGTGCAGGTGGCACTGAAAGAGGTCCTTCGAGCGTAACGAGAAATCCCTCTTTACTGCTTATCGTTGCAACTGGTCCAGAAGTTTTGATGGGCCATGATGACGGCAATATGGCACTATCGACCACAACGAATTCGCCGTCTTTACTGCCAACCGTTGCGACCGAGTCAGATACCTTGACTGGCTCGCACATGCGATTTATGAGAAATTGAGAGAAGGCGAGAAGCGGGCGATTCTTGCAATAGACAGCCGAATTGTAGCTGTTCACCAGAAGAGAAGTTTCCTCGTGGAGCATAGACCAACGACTTTCAAATCGTTTGGCAAGATAAACTTCCTTTACTAGCTTTCCTTCTTCTGAACCGCCTTGGCTCACAATGAAAGCTACCCAGGCTCCTTGCGCTACCGGAGATACAATCGTGGGCGTCATGGCAGCAGCACTTAAACTAGTATTGATAATTTTCGCGCCGGCACGAGCTAAATTGCTGCGACCGTTGTAGCGATGAAGTTGCCCTTTGATCTCATTAACGACAGAATCATTTTGGAGCGATTGCGATAAGATGCTTGCGGACTCTTCATTGACTTGCAGCGGTCCACCTATTGGTTGGAATTTAGAAAGTTCGAGATTGATTCTTTGTTTACACCAATCATTCAAAACTTCTACAGTACGCGCAGCGCGCTCTTTGCCTACCAATTCTGCCAGTTGATTGGCGCCTGCAGTAATAGCACTTGTTCTTTCGCTCTCATCGTTCAGTCCGTTGCCCATAGCAATCTGCATGAGGGACACGACGATTTTTGAGTGCAGCTTATCGGTATCACTTTGTTTTGCATAAGCAACAGATGCTCTGCTTTTGAGCTTCCGCTTTTCGTTGAGAATTACATCAGCGACTTCGCTTGACTGTTCGAATCCTTTAAATTCGGTAGCCACTTCCACTGCATCTTTGCTTAAGGCAAGGGCTTTTGATCCAGCGCTGTTAAAACGGCGCTCCTGGCGATCAATACCTGAATCGGTAACGTATTTTGCAACTACGTTGTCGGTAAGTTCTTTGATTTCATTGTCCAGAGCAGGACTAACAAAACTGCTTACTTCACCGCGATAAATTTTAGAAGGCGGAGTTAGCTCCTCTGCCACACAATTAACAGTACAAGTTGAACAAATGATCGCCACCGCAGGCAGGGCGCGAAACATACTGTCCGCAAAGCGTTTTCTAACCACAGCACTCACCTCGCCCTACTAGGCGCCAATAGCATTCGCGCAACACTGGCATAAAAGCCCAGTGCGCTCACAATATTGAATATGCCCAACTAACAATCCGAAAACCTCCTTGACATCAGATTTTCAGCGGTTTATCAGACTACGAATATCAACCCACGTTGCTAGTCAGATCTTTCCTTCATTCGCTCGTGATGAACTTTTTTCGTCTTCGTACGTTGACTGAAATAAGAACCAAATTCAGTCAGCTTAGAAAACAGAAAAAGGGAGGCATGGATGGTTATTTCTATGATTCGAAGATTCATTTCGCTTTTGGAAGAAGGAGAGATATTTACGACACGGGATGTCTTGCAGTTTGGCATAAGAAATGCAGTAGATAGAGCGCTGTCGCGGCTGGTTTTGTCGGGGCGCATAATAAGATTAGCGCGAGGAGTATTCGTAAGAGATACTCTGGTTCCGAGAAAATACTCTGATCTTGAGATTGCAACTGCAAAGGCTCGTGCCTTTGGGCGAAAAATAGTAAGGGCACCACTGGTAGTTATAAACCCTCTTAGCCGAGGATATGCAGAACCAGTTTGCAACAAAACATTCTATATCGATGGACATTCCAGCAAATTTAAAATTGGAGATATGACGATTACTTTCAAACACTCAGCTCCGCGAAAAAGAAAGCTATCAAAAACAAAGGCTGGAGAGACAGCAAGAAGTTTATGGTATCTCGGACAAAAATTCGTAGACGGTGACTTACTGAAGAATGCCATATACGGGATGCAACATAGCGGAGACGATCGCCTTGTTTTTCAGAAAAACATACGTTGGATGCCGGCATGGTTGAGCGACCTAGTTAAGCATCGTCGTTGGCATCCGTCTTACAATAAAACGTATGGCTTCAATCTAGAAGGCATAATCTCGCGTTCTAGTTATTAAGGGCATCGATCTCAGGGTAAAGACGAGTGAAAACGATTTAGACGAGCAAGTCTGGCGCGTCTAGTTCTGAACCAAAGGTAGCCTACTTTGTCGAACACAACGGAGACCACGCTTCAAACGAGCGAGGTAGTAGCTTCGTCTTTGAAAAAATCGATGTTATGTTATTTCAGGAAAAATGTTTTTGAGCAGCGCTTGATTAATAGTATCTTGTTGTTGCTCAAGCGTTTGGGAAGGCTTTTGGTTATCACCAAACCAGGCTTTGCTATACATATCGCCTTGCAGATGGAAGGCAAAATTCATTGCTGTCTCGGCGAATTTCAATTGGTCGCCACCGCCAATTTTTGAGAAATCAAACCCTGCCATTTCTACCCCTGTTAGTCTAAAAGACTCGCCTTAGAGAAAGATAATAAATATGCTCGTCATTGTCAAGCATATTTAATGACCTTTATCGAGCGTCAACCCAGTACTTACTTTTAACGATAAAACCTTGGGGATTAATCCGTGTACGGAGTTCTTCCGTCGAATGGATAGGTCCCTGGCATTCCGCGCAGCGGGATGAGTAAATGCTGCACCCTTCGGCTACGACGTGGCCACCCCTTTGAGCACAAAGACTAGCTTTGTTTTGAACAATGGGTCTGGCGAAAACAAGACCTAGGCAGGACCGAAGGTTTTCCAGAAACCTAATCACCCCTACTTTCGGTTCTTCTTTCACGTCTGTTGATGCCTTAAGTGCAACAAGGTTTTGTCTTGAGATGCGGCCATTCATGTTTTTGGGCAGCGCTGCTCTGGTCCTTGCGCCGGAAGAATTAGGTCTAGTAACTAGGACTTGCATGTAGCGCTCCTTTGAGATTGCTTTGATCTCATGGACCGCAGGTTACCAAAGAAAACCCAGAGAGACGTTTCCAAGTTGTTAAAGGCGCACCCCCTGGGCGCTAGAGCGATTTTTTAAGGAGGCGTCCCGCGCGAGCCGCTTTTGGCAGTCTTAACCTTCAAGTTTGGAGCCGAAGGGGTATATTTCCCTCGTACACACGAGTTGCTTGATGGATCGATGGAAATCATTGTTGGAGCAGGAATCGTCGTTTTTGCAGGCACTGTATGGTGGCTCTACAATCTGATCGTGCTCGGACATTGCAATTGCTATTGCGGACCAGGTGTTTGTCAATGTGAATGTGGTTGCAAAAAAGACTGTCCTTGTTATTTTCGCAATAGGGCCGAGCATAACGAGACAGTGCAACAACACGATTATTTTTGAGATCTTAGAACTTTTCACGACTATCAAATTCGGTGCGAAAAACGCAACAATCTCTGACGTCTTGTTTACGCCGCCACTCGTTATGCAGCAAGAATCTTCTCTTCCAAACGATGGCATCATAAATGGTATCACCATCGCCATTCGCATCGAGTTTTTGTAGATAAGTTCGCGTCGAGTTTTGTAGATGCAGCTCTTGCATAGATGAATATATAGAACATTTGGAAAAGCTGGCGCTAGCCGCAAAGCAAGACCCAGCTCTTTTAACAGTTCGGCAACGTCTTTAAGCGCCTCTCCTCCTATAGTGTTTGCCTGGCTACTCGAACTTTCCGAATTTGAACGGAGTTAATTTACTATGGCAGACGTATTGGCTAGGGCAATTGAAGATGAAAGACGCCACGATTGGAGCGCGTTTGAAAAGGATCTAAACAGCCTGCAACAACAGGACAAAAATGATCCTACAAAATTACATGAGCATGCTCTTGAATTACAAAGAAACGCACCAGCAGATGCTTCCGAACAAGTGAAGACCAGTCTTAAGAGTCATGGATTTCCGGAAGTCGATCTCGCAAACGCACCAGGTTCAAACGCTTTCCCAGAAAATTCCACTCACGTAAATATGGACCGTTTATCCCCACCCATTATTCCTCCTTCGGATGACTGTGGTTGTGACAGAGAAACACTAGGGTTAGGGTTTCCTGGTTTCGGATCACTTACGCATGGATCATCACTCCGCTTAAAGGATAGAGCTTTCGAACGGCGCATCGAAACTGCTTTCGAAAATGCACCGGTAAGCGGCGATGTGAGTGCAGAAAACGTGCAAAAAGTACAAGATCTGAAAAAAATTATAGTGAGTGAAGAAGAATCTTTGAAAAAACTCGGTTTTTCAGATGTAGCTATCCAAGCTCTGGAAAAGAAAGCGGAGGAGATTTTGAAGTTGATCGATCCTAAAGATCTGGAATCTGTACTTGGAAGTGTCAACAAAGAACTTGCATCATCCGGTATCCGTTTAGCTTTCGATCCGGAGACTGGAGCTGTCTGGCTTGGCAGGAAGGTCAAAGATCACTACGCAAGAGACGATAATTTCAAGTTGCACTAACTCCGCCAAACTGAACGAAAATTGCCCACAGAAAAATCTCCGACGCATCTACTTAGATCCGGAGATTTTTTATGCATAAATGGGAAATCAACCATTGCCCGAATAGCTCACCGAGCGTAGATTTGCAAGTGATGTATCCTCCGGTTTTTCGCGGTATCTTAAATGCCTCCTCCCCAAGGCAGCGACAAAATCAGTCTCGATCTTTCACTGGTAGAGGCTCAGCTAAAAGCGGATCAAGTCCACCGTGGGCAAACCACCTGGCTTGCCGATCTTGTCACCTTTGGCAAAGCGGCCGCCCCTTCTGAAACAGAAAAGAAACTGCAAAAAATTGAAGAGGATTTGATCGCAAAACAAAAGGCACAAGATAAAAGCGGTTTAGAACAATTAGACGCCTCCGTTCAGGAGGCAGTTCGAAAAGACAAGGAGGCCCAAGAGTCTACCTGGTCGGCTCAAAATGTCGGTTCATTTACCGCCGATGTCATTTCCACAATACCGTTGTTTATGCGGGGCGGTCGCGCCAGGCTCCTGTCCACAGGGCTCACCGCAATCAATTCCGTTCATAACGAAGATTCAGCGCAAGCAAAGGCCGCAGACCTATTTTTAGGGGCAGCGCGCGGCTATTCAACACAATACCTGATGGAAGGCTTGGGCTCCCAAAAGACTCTATTCGGGTCTCAGTCACCAATCGTCAAAAATGTCGTCATTGGTTGGACCAATCGGATCGATTCTACAGCCTTGAATGCGGACACCTATCGCAATCCCCAAACCGGGGAAATGGATTTGTCGGCCGGCTTTAAAAGGGTCGGCGGCGAACTGGTAAATTTACCCGCCGTATCAGGCGACGTCCTGGTTGCCTGGGGAGCCCACGGAATTGGCGGAGCGGTCAATGGCAAATTCGATAACATTTTGGAAAAGAGTCCCATTTTTGCCAACATGTTCAATGCAACCGTAATAGGTGGCATTAGCGGATTCCACGGCGAGTTAACGAAACAATTGATAGGGGCGTACAACGGTCAAGCCTTCGACCCCATGAGCCTGGCCACTGCCACCTTTCGAGAAGCAGGCAAAAATCTCCTTGCAGGCGGGGCGGGAGCGAGATTG
>CAJCIF010000198.1 GCA_903970355.1 Actinomycetota bacterium | reverse complement strand
GTCAACATGTCGCAGATCTCTTCGCGAAGAGAAGCCGTAAGCCATGCGGCACAAGACCACTGGATCGCCGAACAAGTTTTCAATTGGTCAGGCGTTCCAACCGCGCATGTTCGACCGACGTTCTTTGCCGAATGGCTGCTCTACCAGGCAGAAAACGTTAAGTACAATGATCGATTAACCTTGCCCTACGACGGTAAGCATGCCCCAATTGCAGCCCTGGATCAAGCACATGTAATTGCAAACATTTTGGATGCACCCAATGGACATGCCGGCAAGGCGTATCCGCTATTTGGGCCCGACGAGTTGACTCAATCTGAGATTGCTGGAGAAGTAAGTGAAGCCCTTGGTCGAAAGATTCAGTTCGATCATGTTTCGTTCGACGACTTCTTCAAAGCGATTATGTCCAGGCCAAATGATTCTGGAAAAGCAACCGCTGAAAATATGTACGGCAGCAGAGAAGAAACGGATGAAGGGCGCAAAGCGCGAGAATTCCTGTACAACCATTTGAAGAACGTATCGGAAGATCATGATAATGGTATTTTTGGTGGCACGAATGATGTCGTTCGAACCATCGGCAAAATTCCAGGCACCACCGTTCGAGAATTCATTGCGATGCATTCCGATCGTTTCAAGAACTAGGAGTGTAAAAAATGGAAGCAGTTAAACAACACTACGAACGAGTCGAACTTGTTGATCGAATCGAAAAGGCACTCGAAAATGCTGGATTGGGCGGGCGTGATTTGACGCTGGAAGAACTAGCGCCACTCGACCATTTTCATTCGCGTGGCCTCGAGGCTACCAAAGATCTGTCTCAAGATTTAAAAGTAACGTCGGAGAGCAAGATATTAGACATTGGCTGTGGACTTGGAGGACCAGCACGTTACTTTGCTAAAAATTTTGGAGCTCATGTCACAGGTATTGATTTGACACAGTCGTTCGTCGAAGCTGCTAACTACCTCTCAGCTCGCTGTGGACTTTCGAACCTGGTCAAATTCGATTGTGGCGATGCATTGTCCCTGCCTTATGCGGATGCCAGTTTTGATATCGCAATGACCCAACATGTTGCAATGAATATCCAGGATCGAGATAGCTTTTACAGCGAGGCACACCGCGTGTTAAAAAGCGGCGGGCAATTTGCTCTCTATGATGTCATCACAGGCGAAGATGGGGAGGTTCACTTTCCGGTTCCATGGGCAGATGGACCGGCGACGAGTTTTCTGTTGAAAGAAAACGAATTGAAAAAAATATTGACTGAGCATAAATTCGAGATATCCAGATGGATTGATCGTACAGCGCTCGCCCTTGAATGGTTTGTAAGAATGCAGACTCAGCCTAATTCAAGACCACCCATTGGACTGAATATAGTGATGGGAGCAGAGTTCGGAACTCGATCGGCCAACTTGGCTAAAAGTTTGAAAGAAGGTCGCGCGAAGGTATTGGAAGTGGTAGCCTATGCTTGATCAAACAATCACCGAACGATTTCGAGGGCGAAGAAATGCGATACTTGCCAATAGTCTTAGTTTCGCTACTTTTAGCGTTCTGCGGTCCGATAAATGCAGAGAATGGAAAACCTCTTAAGGTGATCGGTTCGGATCTCACAATTCAAACCGCTGAACAAGGTGAGTTTCTGAGTAAGCCGGCAGACCCCAGGCGTTTTAAACCGAGTAATTTCGCAGGCAAGACAACGGGATTATTCGGTTGGCGCATGAAAGTGCAAACCACAAGAAAATCTATATTGGTAGAAGAGCAAGATTCATTGGCGAATGGCTACACAATGTCATTCAAAGCTGTTCCGAAATTCGGCTACATCTATTCAGCAAACGATCTGCTTCGCACCGCGGCTTCAGGCAAGTATGAGTCAAGAGTGCTAATTGATAACGAGCCAGTAGCGAACTTTACCGTGACGGTGAAATAAGTTACGAAATTCGGAGCCGGCTCAACCCAGCAGCGCGTGCGTCCAAATTGGGCGCCTGTAACCACTCGTTGATTCATCAGGAATTCCAATCAATTTGATTGAAATTCCATATTGGACGGTCCTCAGAGTGAGGACTAGACTGAAATTAGAACGCGAGGAAACGAAGATGACTGATTACGATATTTTATTCGACTGCGTATTTATATATGGTGCCGTTGTTTCGTACGCTGCTCTTTGTCTTGATCTGTATTACCGGTTTGTGTCGTATCGATCAGCGCGTAAACCCTCAGGCACATCGAAACGAGTAATCGCTTTAAGTCATCAAACTGGTGGCAACAAAAGTCGCCCTGCAGATGCTGCCTAAGTACAGCATGAGAAGTTTTGAAAGCCGTAGCCCCAATATAGCCAGGTAAAAAACAATGTTAGCAACTCAATACAGCCCATTGCGCGAAATCGAACTCGAGTCTTACTACATCTCCTATTTCTCACGCATAATCCCGAAGAAAACGCATGAAGAACAAGTTCAACACACTAACAAACAGCGCAATCTGAATCATTTGCGCCGAGTGCAGCGCACTAACTTCATGGGAAGGGCTGTCATCAAAATTATCGACTTATTCCAACCAACGGACCGCAATTGGTGTGCCTGAAGTTCCTGCAGCGACCACTTCAATACTTTAGTTTTTGAGGCTAGATGAAATTGTATTCTTGCTCTAGATATAATTCATTTGCTTGGCTTATTTAGCTTGTCATTGTATTTGGGCAATCTTTTCGAGTCGTAGTAATCAAAATCTTTCCGTAACTTGAGCGCGAAGTATTCCTGTTCAAGCATCTGTTTGCTCAATAGACCGCCCCAAGGTGCAGGATATGTCTTGCCGTTTTCGTCCTTAAAGGTATCAGTTACCGGAGGAGTAGGTTCCGATTGTGCGCCAATTGTTCCATTTGCGGGTACTTGTTGTGCAAGTGCCAGATCTATCAATGCGAGGTCGTGTTTCCCTTGCATTTTATGCAGCAAAGCCTGGTAATGATATGCAGCGAAATTTGGTTCAAGTACATTTGATTTGATGAAGTCGCGTAGCGCATTTTCATATTTTCTGCTCTTTAGTTCTGACATCGCCCTTCTAAAATAAAAACTCCCCTTATCAGGCTTGATCTTGATCGCCTCATCACAATCTTTAATTGCCAGGGCGTATCGATTGCTCACTTCATAAACATAAGCGCGCTGTTCAAGCAGTTCGG
>CAJCIF010000197.1 GCA_903970355.1 Actinomycetota bacterium | reverse complement strand
CGCTTCGCTCGATGGGCTGATAAGGGTCGGTCGCTGTCCCAAGCGCGATCTCCTCAGTGGGCACATGGGTGCGGAGCTCCTGTTCGAGCAGCCACGCGGCGTTCTCCTTAAGAAAGATGAGCCGTTCGAAAAGCGCGGGGTCGCGATATTCCGGTCCGAGGAACTCGTGGGTATAGCGTGCATAGCAGTAGCGGCAGGCAAACTCGCAGCCTCGGTACGGGTTGATCGACCAGGCGAGCGAAAGCCTGCGCCGCGAAGTGGTCTTGTTCAGGATCGACCGCACCTCGAGCGCACGAAACTCGATCTGATGGCCGTCGGCTACGTGGGAAGCCTCCGCTGCCATACGGGCGAGGCCGGTTGTCGACGGCTGAAGAATCGGGAAAAGCGTACGAGCGGTGCGCGCGATATTCGCCATTTGTTCGCCTCGTGAAGAGGTTAGGCCGCGCCGCGCATGGAAGTCAATAGAAAACTTGTTAAACCCTGGCTATAAATCAGCGGAATGGGATTGAGGCGTTGAACGCGATGTGCCGCTGCGCAACGGAGCCGCTCAATCTCGAACTGGCTAATTCAGCACAGCGAACAGTGGCGCTTCGACGCTGGTCCCGAGAGACTCGTGGCGGCCGGCCCCGCCCGCGCCGTACCGCTTCTGGACGTATTCGTCGACAATCACTTGAAACTCTTCGACGATGCGATCGCCCTTAAGCGTCGTCAGCAGCTTCCCATCGACATAGACCGGTGCTTTCGGCTCCTCGAAGGTTCCCGGCAACGAGATGCCAAGATTCGCATGCTTCGACTCTCCCGGTCCGTTGACGATGCAACCCATCACCGCCACTTTCAGTTCTTCTGCACCCGGATACGTTTCTTTCCAAATGGCGCGCTGCTTAACGAGGTGTTCTTGAATATCACTAGCCAACTCTTGAAAAACGGTGCTTGTGGTACGGCCACATCCAGGGCAGGCAGTAACTTGCGCGGTGAAAGATCGCAAATCCAGAGATTGCAAAATATGTTGGCAAATTTCAACTTCACGCGTTCGGTTGTCACCGACTTTTGGTGTGATGCTTACTCGAATAGTGTCGCCAATGCCATCCATAAGCAATGTTGAAAGGGCAGCGGTTGAAGCGACAATACCTTTATCACCCATGCCTGCTTCCGTAAGGCCCAGGTGCAATGCATATTCGCATCGCGAAGCCAGGCGTCGGTAAACTTCAATCACATCTTGAACATTCGAGACTTTGGCACTAAGGACGATACCATCTCTCGGCATGCCATACGATTCAGCGAGGTGAGCAGATTCTACGCCACTTTGCACAATGGCCTCAATTAAGACAGCATGCGCATCAAGTGGTTCTGCCAATTTTGCGTTTTCGTCCATCATTCTGGCGAGCAAATCTTGATCCAAAGAACCCCAGTTAACGCCGATGCGCACCGGCTTGTTCCACTTGAGCGCAGCTTCAACCATGCGACTGAAGTTTGGATCGTGACGTTCACCCCTACCGACATTTCCAGGGTTTATACGGTATTTCGCCAGCAGTTTTGCACAGTCGGGATATTCAGTCAGGAGAAGGTGTCCATTGAAATGGAAGTCACCAACAAGCGGAACGTTAACGTCCGACTTCTCCAATTCGGTAACAATTTTCGGGACTGCAGCTGCGGCTTCGCGAGTATTTACAGTGATGCGAACGATCTCAGAACCGCTCTCCCACAATTCTTTAACTTGTTGAGCAGTGGCAGTGACATCTTCTGTAGGCGTATTCGTCATGGACTGAACAAGTATGGGCTCGTTGCCCCCAATAAACTTGTCGCCTACTTTTACGCGGTAAGATCGTCTTCTTTGTATCGCTGGCATTTCTGTTTCATTAAGCCGAAAAGAACACTCTGAGCCACAATAGCACAGACCCTGACTTGCTTGTGCAAACTTCGGTCGCCGATTACGAGTTACAAATTACCGCTTGTACTGATCGTCAATTGATTGGAAGCTTTGACTCCGTTAACAATAACCTTGAGCGGTTGGTAGAAGCCCATTGGTTTTTCAATGTAAATGAGCGGACTGACAGCCGTTATGGAGGTTGGTGTTACGGCGGTGACATTAGCTTCATATGGTCCAACCCAGACTTGCACAAGACTTTTGTTCGTTCCGAAGTTGCTGCCTGTAATTGTGAAAGGTGCACCGGCTGCAACCCAGGCGCTGTCTACGCTTTTTAGAAAGGGCACTGACTGGATGGTGAATTTTGCCGTACCGGCATCTAGCCCAGCAACCTTCACCTTTGCCTCAACGGTCCCGCCCTTGAATTGTTGAGGAATTTTCACAACAAGATTGTGTGGCGTGGCATCGGTGACTGTAAAGTTCTGTCCGTCAACTGTGACGGTGTCGTTTGCTACATCAGGACAAAAGTTATGCCCAGATATTACAACGTGACTACCGGAATTTACCGTAGCAGGATTCACTCCTGTTATTCGAGGCTGAGGGGTCGTTAACTTCCAAGAAAAGGTGGCACCAACTGGACCTGCAGCCGTTACCAATAACTGATTGCCATCATTTGCAAGCTCTCCCGTCACATCAATGGCCAAAACCTTTTTGTCGGCAAATTGTGCTTCTGTGACATAGTTCATACTCGGCGAAGCAATTCGAATCCATTTAAATGAAGGGCTCGAATCTGAACCGTCTGTGTACGTGAGGGTCAGATGAAGTTTGTCTTGTCCGTTTTGCAAATTGATAGAGTCTGCAAAGTGTTGTTCTTTATCTGATGAAGCCGTAAACACCTTCGATTGAGCAAGCGTGATTGGAGGTGGATCATCTGCTAAGGCTGCACCGGCGAAGAAGGGCAGAATGAAAAGCGAAGACAGAAGGAAAGCACGGCTGATTTTCATTGCTTAATTACCCGATCAAAAAGGCAGTTATAAGGTACGAATTAGTTTTGCGGTAATAAGTTTAACAGCACAGATTTTGAAAAATCTCTAAGATTCGTAGTATCAAGCTTTTTGTCGAAACTCAAATTCCATGCTCACATGAGGGAATTGCTAAGCTAATATAAAGGCGAAGGAATCACTCAAGACCACCCGGACGGCGGTCTAGGATCGCTATTCGCCCGCGAGGAGAGCTTATGCCTATCATTTCACTACCATGCAAAAACGAAGATCCCCTCGACAATCTGATTCGCGAAGAGTTTAAGGCAGTGCCTGTGCACGCGCCACGCCCTCACGTTCAGCCATTCCAACTCTACTCAATGAGTTCGAGTAATAGTAGTCTGGTTCCGATTGGTTGCTTAAGGTCAGCGTTCGAGTTCATCTCGTTGCCATCTATTACTTCAAGTATGGTGGCACCGCCAGCGCAAACCGGATTCCGAACCCGGATACTCAACGGTACTGAAGCCGTTGCCGTGGCAAAGCCATTCCTTAATGAAATGCTTCCGGAAACTTCCGATAAAATTTCCAAGAAGCTCTCAGCCGAAGAAAGAGTTTCCATTGAGTTAGGTCAACCTGTAACAAAACGCACTGTGGATCTAAGCTATCTCGAAAGAGCCATGAAAGGCAAGAGCTTCGATTTTACGAAAGCCGATTACAAACATCTGGGCAATAGCAATTTGGAAGAAGAACTATATGTGGTGACAACGACCTATAGCACTTCAAAGATAACTATACTTGGCGGCGAGTCGAATCTCGAAATCGATAGTGGTGACCCGCTCGTGTTCGCCATTGTGTTCCATTTGATCAAATTGGAAAAGAATGGACATTTGCCGGAGAATCTATCCGAAACGCTCAATCTGAAACGCGGCCAATTTATTGAATTTGATTTACTGCCAGATGCCGTTCCCGAACCGGTAGCGGTAGCGTGAATGCCAGTTCGAATTTTCATTGTTCTTGTTGCTGGTTTAATAACCAGCCAAGTGTCGCTCGCCAATGAAAGTGGTAAATCATCGCCAGCAACCAAGGCACCAGCAACCAAGTCGCCAACCAAAACCGAAGCCGAACAAGAGGCTGCGAAATCGGAAGACGAAGCAATCAATCTTGTTAATAAAGAGAACGATGTCAAACAATGGCTGAGCGAATTCAAAGGACCAAACGGCACGAATCCCAAAACAGAAGGTCGACCTGCCTGGCGCATTGAACAGCATTATGGCAAAATTTATGTGGTGCACGTTTTGGAAGACATGCCGGAACACGAAGTAACTTTCGGATTTTACGACGTCAATCTCAAAACGAAGAAAGTGACAAAACATAAGGACTAGCTCTGGTACGAATTGATGTTTTTAAATCGGCAGCAAGCTGGTCTCTTGCTTGCAAAAAAACTGCAGTCCAGTTTGCCTGAGAAAGGTCCGGACTCTTCTCAATATGTTGTTGTGGCGCTTCCGCGCGGTGGCGTACCGGTAGCCGCTGAAATAGCAGAAACCTTCAAATGTCAAATTGATGTTCTGGTATCAAAAAAGATTCATGCCATTGGAAATGAAGAACTCGCTATTGGAGCAATGTCTTCCGATGGAACAATGGCTCTCAATTCTAGAAGTGCCTATTTCACTGGTACGCCATCAAGTTACATAGATGCGCAGGTGAAGTATCTAACTTCGGAAACCAAGCGTCGCGAAGATCATTTGCGAAGAAGTGCTGGGCTAAATGCGCAAAATTATATTGGCAAGTGGACGATCGTTGTTGATGATGGCATTGCAACAGGATTAACAGCACTCGTTGCGGTCAAAGCACTTCGGCAAAAGGGAGCCGCCGGCGTTGTCCTTGCCTGTCCGGTAATGTCAGAACAAGCCAGTAATGAGATGAGCCGGGTTGCAGATGGTGTGGTGTCGTTATTGGCGTTACCCAATTTGGCTGCAGTCGGGTTTTATTACCAGGATTTTCATCAATTGACGGATGAGGAAGTGGTGGCATTGTTGCGTAACGTAGGGGCGCCGCATTGCAGCGCCCAATAAATATAGTGGGCATGGCAGTGCCATGCCCCTACGTTAGCGTCGAATCCATGCCCGTACGTTACCAATCGAATCTGATACCCTACGGGATGTGTTTACGCAGGTTTGCCAATTTTTGATTCAGCTCGTTCGTATCCTTCGGCGATGCAGCGGGATCGTTTTGGAGAGCTTCCATATCTGCTTCGATCTGGGCTAAGTCTGAATAAAATTTCGTGGCCTCGTCATTTGTAATCTTCTTTTTCGCGAATGCGTCGGATATAGCCTTGTGAATTGCGATGTGATCCTGCGCCGGTAAGATCGTTCCAGATTGTTTAGGTATTTTGGTTGCTACTGTCTGACTTATTTCGTTAAGGCGCCTTCTGCTTTCATCAGTTACGGTTTGAGGAACATCGTCAGCACCAGTGCGGTACCACATTTCCTTTTCATTGACGTCATCTATTTCAGTATTGAGCCGAGCGGCTTCGTCTGCAGAAATGGCTCCGCTGCTTAAGGCCTTATTCACTTTGTCACGAGTCTGTATCTGCAATTGGAACGTCCCGGAATTTCGGTCGCGAACAACATCAGAACCTGATTTCAAATAGGTTTGATAGACTGCTGGGTCTGGTCTTTGCGAAGGGACATCAGCATTCACATCGATGCTGCAAAGTAAAGTTGTGCACAATGACAAACCGGATGAAATCGCAAGCTTAAATTGCGTTTTCATTTTTGCTTCTCCGGCTCTTTCTTGGGTTCGGTTATTTTGGGATGAACTTCATCGCCATCAAGCAATGTGTCTGGTGGATCTAGCAAAACTACATTGTTTGCCGCCAGTCCACGAGCAACTTCAACTCGATTCCCGTAATCTCGCGCCACTTCAATTGGCTGGAATTTCACATGCCCGTCATTAACAACATATGCATACAAGCCATCGTTCCTTGTCACCACAGCGCTGTTTGGTATCACCTGCGGTGGGCTAGGTTGGTTGAAGACAAAACGCACATCAGCATAGGACCCTGGACGCAGGACATGTTCCTGGTTCTGGATTCGCAGTTCTGTTTGTAGAGTTCTCGAATTAGAGTTCAAGCTGCCGGCAAGATTGGTTACTGTTCCCACAAATTTTTTGCCCGGAAACTCTTGCAGAATAATATCGGCCTTATCACCGTTATGAATGAATCGGTAATCGCTTTGCGGAACATCCACATAAATTCTCAGCATATCCGTGCGCGCCATCTCAAGCAATTCAGTTGTTCCTTGAGAGCCGCCCGCTGCAACTAGAGCACCTGCATCAACCAATCGATTTGTGATAACCCCATCTGAAGGAGCAATGACTCGATTGAAATTTTGCAATGCTCTTATGCGTTCAACATTGGCTTGACTTGATTCAACCGATTGCTTGGCAGCTGCAATTCTTGCATCAGCAGAGACCGTTTGTGCAAGTGCCGCTTTTGCATTTTCTTGCGCAACTTGTTGAGCAGCAACATCCGAATTGTATTGCTTTAGAGTTTGATCGCGTTGCTCATATGAAATTGCACCTTGAATAGCAAGATCCTGATACCGTTTGTACTCTACATTGCTAAATTCAAGATTTGTGCGAGATTGCTTGATGGTTGCCTGGGCCGAAAACAATTGAGCAGCATAATTTTGGCGGTCGGCAAGGGCTGTCGTTAGATTCGCTTCGGCTGTACGCAAATCTGCTCTTGCTTGTTCGAGTTGATGATCCAATTCAGGAGTGTCGATAATCGCCAGCAAATCTCCCTTTTTAACGATATCGCCGATGTCCACAAATCGTTTCAATATGTAGCCGTCAGCGCGAGCATAGATCGGAATGTTTTGAATCGGCTGAATATCACCGGGTAGGAGCAACGTCGTTTTCGAATCTGCCGGCGCGGTTTTTACAGCGTTAACCTCCGGGATTTTTGTTGCCAGTGCTTCGTGAACTTTATTCAGTTCTGTACCGCGTTGGACTCTCGGTATGACCCCTATCGCAACGACCGTAGCGAAGATGACGATGGGCAAAATGACATACATATTCGCAGCACCCTTGAGTACGTTGCGTCGCTTGGGAGTTGGCTGTGAGTTGTTTGTAGTTGGAACTTCAATAGTTTCCATATTAGGACCTCTGTACTCCTATGTAGCAGGTGCATTAGGCATTTGCCCAGAAGACTCTTGCTTTTGAGAGGATTTCGACTTTCTCTTTAGCATCGTAAAAACTAACGGTACGAATAAAAGGGTTGCAGTTGTTGCTACAAGTAATCCGCCGATAACTGCGCGACCGAGCGGTGCGTTTTGCGAGCCACCTTCGCCCAAACCGGTTGCCATTGGCAGCATACCAATAATCATAGCGGTGGCTGTCATGATGACCGGTCGGAAACGAGTATATCCGGCTTGAGAGGCAGACTCAATTAGATCGAGCCCTTCCTCTTGTTTTTCGTTTGCAAAGGTCACCATCAAGATACTGTTGGAGGATGCAACACCAATACTCATGATCGCGCCCATTAAAGCGGGCACACTTAGCGTTGTTTGAGTGGCAAATAGCATGAGCACAATGCCGGCGAAGGCTCCTGGAATTGCCATCAAGATAATGACCGGATCAAGCCAGGACTGAAAGTTTATTACCAGCAACAGGTAAATTAGAATCAAGGCGAAAACAAGCCCGCTCAGAAGTCCGCTAAAGGCAGCGTTCATACTGTCAGCTTGCCCTCTTATTTGTACGAACGTGCCGCGTGGAACTTCTTTTTTGAAGCTATCAACAACTTTACGAATATCCTCAGTGACACCACCCAAATCTCTGTCCTGGGTGTTTACGTAGATGTCGTACACCGGCTGAATTGCGTAGTGACTGACGATCGCACTTGTGGTGCTGCGTCCTATTTTTGCTAAGTTTGTGAGTAATTCAGGCTTATTCAATTTCGGAGAAGTGATGGGCAAATTAGAAATATCATCGGTTGAGTTAATTTTGTATGTTGGCGTTTGCACAGCTACATAGTAGTTGACACCGTTTTGAGGATTAACCCAATAGTTAGGCTGAACCTGGAAACTCGAACTCAATGAGGTTAGCAAAGAGTTTGCCACATCAGATTGGCGAAGACCAAGCTGCAAAGCTTTTGTGCGATCGACATCAACATTCAACTGTGGCAAATTGGGAACCTGAAGCAAGGTGACATCCACTGCCCCCGGCACAAGGGCAATCTTCTTGCGCAGATCCAATGCTAGTTTGTAGTTATCTTTTCTATTGCGCCCGGTCACCTGAATGTCAATTGGTGCAGGTAGACCGGCGTTCAATATCTGTCCAACAATGTCGGCAGATTGGAAGAAGTAAGTCACTTCAGGCATATTTTTATTCAAGTAATTACGAATAGCCTTTTGATAATAGAAGGTTGAGTGCTTGCGCTCTTCCGTAAGCGTAATCAACATTTCTCCATCGAAATCACTAAAGGTGATGTTGTCGCCAAAAGCAAGATTGATACCACTTGTCGGCAATCCGATGTTATCCGTTATCACTTTTATTTCGTTAGGCGGAATAATGGTTCTAATGGCGCGGTCGACCCGATTAAACATTCTGTCTGTTTCTTCTATACGAGAACCTGCCGGAGCAATCAAATGCAGGCGTAATGCACCACCATCAACGGCCGGAAAGAAATCTTGTCCTATGAAAGGAATGAGACAAAATGCACATGCATAAAAAGCCAAAAATCCGAGGATAACAAATCCCCGTGCTTTAAGCGCCTTATCCAGAACGCCGTGATATGAATCTCTTGCCTTATTGAAATTGTTGTCAATCCAATAATGGATCTTCTTGAAAAAGCCCGGTTTAGGCGCATGTGCGCCTCCGGCGGCATGGTGGTCTTTCGGCAACAGATAGAGAGCCATTACCGGAACAAGCGTTCTCGAAAGAAAATAAGAGGCAAGCATGGCGAATACCACCGCCATTCCCAGGGGCACAAAGAGCGATTTTGCTGGTTCGGTAAGAAGAACAACCGGGACAAAAACAATACATATGGATATGGTGGAGACAAAAGCGGGAGTGGCAATTTGTTGAGCACTCATAAGAATGACATCGTGCAAGGGCTTGCCGCTTGCCATATTGCGGTGGATATTTTCAACTTCCACAGTCGCGTCATCAACGAGCATCCCCACTGCAAGAGCTAGCCCACCTAATGTCATTGTGTTTAACGTTTCGTGCAAGCCGCCCATCATAATGATCGAGGCCAAAATTGAAAGTGGAATGGAAACCGCAACAATCAAAGTGCTTTGCCAATCACCGAGCAAAGCCAACATCAACAAACCAGTTAAACCGGCTGCCGTGACTGCCTCACTTACAACCTGGTGAACTGCGTTTTTCACAAATATCGATTGGTCCGAAAGAATCTCGATTCGCAAGTCCTTCGGCAATGTTTGCAGTAGTGCGGGAAGAACGTCTTTTACACCTTGAACCACTGTAAGCGTCGATGCCGAACCGCTCCTGAAGACATTTAATAGAGTGGACTTATGACCGTTGATCCGCACAATGTTTGTTTGGGTGGCAAATCCATCATGCACAAAGCCAATATCTTTTAAATAGATGCTGGCATTGTTCACTTGTTTAACCGGCAGGTCGTTTAGCGCGGCAAGTTCGAGTGGGCTGCTATTTGTTTTTACCGGATACTCTTTAGTGCCAATCTTTGCCGTTCCCGCCGGCAGAATGACGTTTTGAGCATTAAGAGCGGTAGTTATATCGTTTGGCGATAATCCTTTTGCATAGAGTTGATTGGTGTCTATATCCACCATCACCTCCCGTTGCTTGCCACCATATGGTAATGGCACCGAACAACCACCAACCGTCGCCAATCTCGTTCTAACGAAATTCAGCCCCCAGTCATAAAGTTCCGCTTCGGTCATATTTGGGCTATCAACACCCAATTGCATAATAGGCACATCGGAAGCACTGTAGGAAGTCACAAGTGGAGGCGTTATGCCAGGCGGCAAAACCTTCAAGATCGTTTGGTTGATGGAACTCATCAAACCTACGGCTTTACCGAGATCGACACCCTGACGCAAAAACACTTTGATAACACCTAGACCATTGAGTGATTTGGACTCAAGGTGTTCGATGTCGGCTGTAACTGTCGTCATAGCGCGTTCAGAAATCCACACCATGCGCGACTCCACCTCTTGAGCGGGCAAGCCGGTATAAGTCCAGATAACGCTAACGACAGGAGTATTGATGAACGGAAAAATGTCCGTTGGCATTTTAGTAATTGAAAGCACGCCTAAAAGAGCAATTAGTAGTGATACCACTACGAATGTGTAGGGCTTTCTCAGAGCTAGTTCGACAATCCACATAAAATCGGTAGTGCTTGCTTCTTCCTAACTAACCGGTCGGTTAATTAATTTTAGATACATTATACTGCATTTGTCAATGACCACAGATGACCGCCAGCAGAACCAAAGAAGCATTTGACAGGAATCCATGAGGCTTGGTAGACTAATCGTTTGGTAAGTTAATTTTCGACATAAAATGACAACAGCAATTCGAAAATCAAACCCGCCTTCGCGCGACTCAGATGCCACAAAGAATCGCATCATGGACGCTGCTGAAGATGAGTTCGCTCGCGCCGGGCTCCTGGGAGCTCGCACGGAAGCAATTGCAGCGAACACAGGCGTGACAAAAGCGATGATATTTTATCATTTTGGCGATAAAGAAGGTCTCTACAGAGCGGTTCTAGACCGATCGGTAACCAAACGACTACTGGCTTTGCAAAAGGTCGATCTGCAATCGGTTGATCCGGTTGAAGCTCTCGGGCGTTATCTGAAAATGTTCATGAGGCACGCAAAGGACAGTCCGAAAGTGCCACCGATTTTTCTCTTTGAGTCGATGCAGAACAAAGGCCGCTTTTACACCGATATGTTCGTGGCTGTCACCTATACTCCAGTAATAGATATATTGAAACGCGGTATTGAATCGGGGCATTTTCGAAAATTGGATCCCGAGCAAACCGCTGTAAACGTCATTGGAATGTGCGTCTTTTACTACACCTCATACAACAACGTTCGCAGCCTTTGGCCGGCAGGCACGGACTTAATGAGCGATGAAATGAAGGAAAGGCACACGAGGGAAACCATCGATATGGTTATCGCCAGCGTCCTAAATCCTGAGCACATCGTCTCAAAGAGCGCTTAAACACAGCTTTCGAAAATTTTTTTTGGATTTTCACCATTGTTTCTGTTGGCACGTAATGGCTTGGTTATGCCGGTTTCGCCTGTTTTATACGCGAATGTGCTATACCGAATTAACGAATTACCATTTTCCCTTGACAAGGCTATGATGCAGGCATGGCATAAGCGTTTTGGGGATACAAAAAATGTTGGCAGAAAATAACCGGGGACGCATTGGCAATCGTTATGAAGGTAGAAGCATTCTTCAAAAGCAAAGCTCTATGCCCGTAAGCAAACCAAAAATCGGCGAAATCTTGATTGAAGCCGGTCTTATCAAATCGAACGTATTCCAAGAATGTCTTGCCGTTGCCAGGCAGACAACCCAGCCGGTAGGAAGAGTTTGCACCATGCTTCAACACGTAAGCGAACGAGATGTCGAAAACGCGCTCGTAGTTCAGTCGCTTATGTGCTCGAACCAATTGAAAGCAAAAGCAGCAATCGAAACGTTGCGAGAAGCGGCTCGCAGAAAAGTCGCCGTAGTGGAATTG
>CAJCIF010000196.1 GCA_903970355.1 Actinomycetota bacterium | reverse complement strand
AACTATTGCTGAAGGTATAAATAAAGCCGTTGCTGAACAAAGATTAGGCGCGCTGGATAAATTTCTGACCGAAGCCAATCAATTAAGTTGCAACGGTCCTTTTAACATATACAGCCAGCTCACACCTGCGTCTCAAGCTCTGATAAAGGACGTACCATATGTAGGGGAAACTGGTAAACCTGGTACGCCAGAACACTTAGAAATTGTCGATATAAAACGTTCGTAAGCGCGCAACACTACGTCAATTACATTGATGTCTAAGGTGAAGGGCTCAGTGCGGTTCCGGCAACTGATGTTGGCAGGCTGAATTTTGCCTTGTGGGAAGCGTAATTTAGGATCGCTTCCACCTGTCCAAGATAGTTCACAATGTATTGGGCGCGATAACCGCGTTGAATGAAGGCTTCGAGCCGTAGCCAGTTTTTGACGGTTTCGTGTAAGTTGGAAATGTCTTGCACAACCGCATCAATTTGTACGGCACTCGATTTTGGCGTAAGCGTGCGCACTTCTCTTTGCACTTGCTCAATTTGAGAAAGCACATCATTCGTACTAGCCTGGTCTGACAGAATGCGTTTTTGTGGATCTTGCAGATAGCGGTTCACCATGTTGGCGAAATCATCAACAAGCATGCGGCTGGCTCGCATCGGTTCAGACTGTGGTGTCATTACCGTGGGTTTTCTATATGGTCCAGATTTGAGAAGTCCAACTTTTTTGTCATCCAGTTGAGCAACGGCAAACATTGTTGTTCCAAGGGTACCTATTTCGCGCGCTGAATCAAGTTGCTCAATCAAACCGGCTGTATCGAGCTGTCTTATCGACATACCTGGATAAACAAGAGCATGATCGCTTGTCGATTCACGCACGTAGCCAGCCATGTTCGTCAGTTCTTTGGCATTGGTTACGTAAGTCATTGGATTGAGAGTATCTATCCAACCATTCGCAACCCACGTTTCCCATTCTTGTTCAATTGCACTCAACCGCCAATTTTTTGGCAGTGCATAAACAGCAGCAGAGATTCTTAGCTTGGGATTGGTACGGCGCACCATACCGGATACATCTTTCACAAAGTTACTTACTTGTTGAATCTTCCAGGCTTGCCAAACTTGACGAGTTTCGTCATCCAATTTATCGAGGTTCAAACCGGTATCACGTTGAAAACGCATGCGACCGGACCAATTGAAGCCCATTTCGGTGCCGCGTCCATTGAAGGGATAACGGATGTAGTCGAGCTGGATGCCATCAACTTTATAAGTCGTTATGACTTCACTAATAAGTGATTTGATGTATTCACGCGCTTCCAGGCAGGAAGGGTCTAGCCAATATTCAAATTGATGGGGAGGCAGGAGCGAGCCATCTTGCGATTGAAGAGCCCAGGCGAAATCATGAGTGGAAAGAACAGGACCTGGATAATCACTCGGTTTACCGATGATGGGATTGTGCTTAGCATTGCCTACATTGAAAGTCCAGAACCAGGCGTGTATTTCCATACCGCGTTTCTTTGCTTCTTTTACAGCGGCACCAAGCGGATCCCAACCAACGGTTTGCGGGTTTTGTTGAGCTACTTTACTGGGGAACATGACGAAGCCGGCATTATTGGTTTCAAAATAGACGACGTTGACATTAGCACTCTTCAAACGATCGAAAAGAGCCGACATGCCTTGGGGATTGCGGGTGGAAACAATGGTGCCGCGATCCAACCAGACCGAACGCGCTTCTACAGGACGAACCGGCATTGCTAACGAGAATGCCATCGCAAAGTCGTTTCTTGCTCCTTTGAGGAATTCACCGGCCAGGAAAAAGTCTCGGTTGCGATAAGCCTCATCGAACTTATTTGTGTTGTATACAGCAGAATCATACTTCTCTTGAATCTGTTTGAATGGCACGGCAAGATCCGCTTGTTTAGCCGTTTTGATGTTTTCATCTGTGCGTTTGACCAGATAGTCGAGCTCTTGTTTGATCGTTTGATAATCGGCAAAGCTAATTTGCACGGCCGCTTGTTGTGAAACTCCCGGCGACAAATCTTCGATGGCATCACCAATTATGGTGGCATTGGTTGTAATTTCGCCTTGCTCACCTGGAGCCCAAGCTAAAAAGGTGGCATTATTTTTTCGCGCTATCGCTGTGCCAATTTCATGACCGCCTTTGTCTTGCCATTTAGCAAGAGGCTGTGCTCCTTCCAACATATTGAAACTGGCGATCACACTTCCTATTGAGAAGTCATCATGAATAGGATTTTTGCCGCGCAGCATTTGTATATGTCGTGCATCGCTGGTAGTTTCTTGATGCAAAACTTGCACACCAGCAGATTGCTCCAGCTGTACAGCCCCCGGGCCAGGTGTGCCGCCGGCATCCATAATAAGGACTTTGCCGCCTTGTTTTTCAAATTCAAGAAGTGCTGTCACGACTGGAATGGGCAGATCGACTAGCTCGGGAACGATCATGATTTTGTAGTTTCCGATGCGCTGCTGGCCCATCGCTACTTCCGGATCTGAAATTTCTTCGAAACGAATGTTTGCTGCGCCTAATGTCTTCACGACAGAAAGCCAGTCATCATCAAAGTTACCTAAATGCTGGTCTTGATAGGCAGTTGTATTTTTGAGACTCTTCAATACCGCCACTGGTGAAGCAGCCATGGCAGGAAGTCCTGCTAAGAAGCAAATCACCAATGCGATAAATAGTTTGTGCGCCATGTGCCTAAGCGGCCTCCACTCTAACGAGATCTTTGTTTGACTAGTCTTTCGATTTGCCTTTGATTTTCGCGCTTCGAAATCGACTGACGCTTATCATAAAGCTGTTTGCCACGTGCGAGAGCCAAATTTACCTTCGCCCAGTTACCTTTAAAGAACAACTTGAGCGGAACGAGGGTCAGGCCCTTCTCTTGCATTTGAGATTTTAACTTTGTGATCTCCTTGTGATGCATTAACAATCGGCGTTTCCTGATCGGATCATGGTTGAAACGATTGCCGTGGTCATAAGGAGATATGTGACAGTTATATAGCCACAGTTCAAAGCCATCGATGCGCGCAAATGCATCGGCGAGATTCGCCTTTCCCTGGCGCAACGATTTCACTTCCGTTCCAGAAAGTTCAATACCGGCCTCGTAAACTTCCAGAATTTCGTATTCGTGGCGCGCCCGGCGATTATCCGAGATTACCTTAATGGCGGGTTTCTCTGGACC
>CAJCIF010000195.1 GCA_903970355.1 Actinomycetota bacterium | reverse complement strand
AGGAGTTGGAAGACTTATATAAGTGTTCGTCGATTTATTGGCACGCGACAGGACTCGGTATAGATGAGCAGCTCTCGCCTTGGGCACACGAACATTTTGGTATGAGCACGGTAGAAGCGATGGGTGCTGGTTGTATCCCTTTAGTCATCGGCACAGGCGGACAGAAAGAGATAGTAATGCATGGAAGATCAGGTTTTCATTGGAAAACCATCGATGAGCTTAAACAGCAGACGATTAGTTTAACCAGGCAATATGGTTCTCCACAAAACGAAGTGATGAGGTCAGCTGCCGAATTGCGGGCTGAGCAGTATAACTTCGTGAAATTTAGAGAGAAGTTGCACGATCTGCTCGAAAGAAAAAATGCTCCTGTTTCTCAACGATAGCGCGGTGAGGTAGTTTATCCAAGGTGCATGCGGCAGTAATGTTCATCTTATTTGTCTCTAAGTACATTTTCCTCGATGTACTCCTGATAGTGTCTTGTTACAGCATTGGTGAGCGAATATTTCGGTTTAGTGATTTAAGCAGGTTAGAACGATTCTTCTTGCGAACTGTTACAGGGCTTGGTGTTTGGAGTTACGCAATATTCCTCCTAGGTCTCATACACTTACTCTATCGGGAAGTCCTAATAGCTTTATTTGTCATAACGCTTCTTATGGGACGAAAAAGTGTTTGGGGCCTTTTTAGCAATTTTCCGAGACTTTCAGCCGCAGATTGCATATTTTCATTTCTACTTTTTTGGGGCACGATACCAACTTTTGCCTTATCCCTATATCCACCCCATTCTTGGGATGATACAAGTTATCATCTTGCCTATGGCAAGCTATATCTTGAGGCGCACGCTCTAACATTAGCAACCTATATTAGATATCCGGTTTTTAACCAATTTGCTGAAATGTTATTTACTGGATTACTTGGCACTGCAGGAGATGTAGCGTCTCAGCAGGTCTCATGGATTTCAAATGTTTTGATTGCAATTGGTATTTATGGATTGGTTCGACGTTATGGGGGGGCGCGAGCTGGTATTCTTGCCTGCGCCGTATGGTTCTCATCGCAGCTTGTTGCATTTCTCTCTACGATTGCTTATGTAGATGTGATGCTTACCTTGATGTGTTTAGCTGCTTCTATTGCTGCGATTCACTTAGAAGACCAGCACGTAGGTTTTAAGAATGAATATTTGTTTGCGCTCGGAATGTTCAGCGGTTTTGCAATCAGTACAAAATATGCTGGTATTATATATAGTGCCTCGCTTTTTGTTATGGTCTTCGGAAAATATCTCACGCGTTGGAAAAGCAAAGAAATACGTAGCGCTTTAATACAGCTCGCCGCTGTAACGCTAGTATGTTGCCTTCCTTGGTTACTCCGAAACGTCTGGTACACCGGGAATCCTTTTTTCCCATTGTTTCCGAAAATATTTGGTCTCGGAGGAATATGGAACCTTGAGGACTACAATATCCAAATGCATGACGTGTCTACTCATTTAATGGTAGCTAGAAATCCTTTGGGCTATCTATCTATGCCATGGCACCTTTCTTACAACTATAGAATATTCGGAGAATTTGTTCTTTCGTTCTGCCCTTTTCTTTTTATAGGCACTTTCTTGTCGGTTCCATTTGCAATTAGGGGACATCGGACTATCAGCATATTTCTAGGAACGACTCTAATCTTTCTAGCAGCCTGGTGCATCATTTCCCAAAACCCACGCTATGCTCTGCCATTGGTGGCTAATTGTGCCGTTTATTCGGGACTGGCCTTTGATTTGATCGTTAGTCGAATTCTCGATCGAAGGATGTTTTCTTCTGCGAAAGCTTTAGTAGTTTATTGCTTTGCTTTCTTCATAACGCGTTTGGGAGCAGTCGATTTAGCAATTGCTTTCATTCAGGCTGATGGGCGTATTCCCATTGATTCTGGAGAACGAGAGCTATTTTTGCGCAATCAATTACCTACGTATACTGCTTACGAATTTCTTGAAAAATCCGAACCCGGAAATCTCTATGCCCTTTACGATGAACAGATGAACTATTTCTACAGGCGTGGCACATTTATGGGAGACGTCTTTGGCCCTGCAAGATCTCGAGATGCGGCTGCTAATTGTGGTTCAGGGAACCGTTTGTATGGTTATCTCAAAAAATTTCGAACCCGGTATTTCCTGGTGAACAAACAACGGTCAAAAGCTGAAAGAGTGACTTTGCCAGACGACACATCTTTTGAAACGCATTTCCAAAGGATATTTGATGACAAATCATCGGTGATTTTTAGGGTTCAGCCCTGAGCATGCTAGTCTGTTGCAGTTCCGACAAAATGGTGTATTGAATCAAATGGCGCACTCTCCTACGTTAAGTTTTTGCGTTTATGCTGAAGAGCCACGATTAGACTCCATCGATGAGTTTTTATCAGTGTTGCGTGGGCAAAAATTGGAAAAGTATGAAATTCTGCTTGCCATACCTGATGTTGCACCACGCGAGCTGCGTAATGCTTTGCAGCAAGCTGATTCAAGAATTCGGCTAGTCGATGTCGTTTCGGGTGGAAACCGGTGGCATACCTATAATTTGCTTCTCAAGCATGCGCGTGGGGATTTCGTTAAATTCTCGCGCCCCTCAGAAGCATGGCCTGTCAATTTTCTCAGCAAAATGCTTCAGAGCTTTGAATCCAGGCCGAATACAATTTTGGCGGTTTCGAAAAACTCATCTTTCGAAGCCGCTCTATCTGCTCAATGCATTTCCGAGCACGCAGAAGGCTCTACAAGCGAAAATTTTAGAAGAGATCAACTGTTCCTCGGTCAATCAGCTATTTCTATTGCGTTTAGAGATTTGGTGAACTGGATAGGTTGTATAGAGGCAGGTTTGTTCAGAAGAGACGGCCACACCGCTAGTTTTGATGAAAAGTTTCAGTTCTTAGCGGAGCTAGATTTCTGGTTTCAGCTCCTTAGTCACGGCAATATGTTCAGCGTCGATGAACTTTTCTCTTTCCGAGTACGTGAGCGCAGTGCAGAAGCAAGCGTTTCTATTCGCGCTTTGCTCGAATACCCCGCGTTAGCGTTCAAGCATGGTCATTACTTAGAACTTTTAGGTCTCACTGCTTCAGAGTACTGTTTGAGGGCTCTCAGTAAAGCTCAGTCTCGTAGCGGACCGTCGGCGAATCTGCTGACGACTCTTAGTGAGTTTGCACAAGCTTTGGAAAAGCCTTCCTTCAGGGAAGACTCAGCGGAATGGAGTGGATTGAGTCTCCGCACAACTCATTTATCGGCATATGGGCTTATTGCTCATGCAGCGTTACCACAACTCCAGTTGAAGCAGGAAAGATTAGCAGAGATGCAACAAAAACAGGCGGAGTTGGAACAGGCATGCCAAACGCTTGCGCTGGAAAAGCAGGAGCTTTATGAAATATCTGAACGAAGACAATCCGAGTTGCTTCTCATTACACAAAGCCGATTCTGGAAAACTACGGACTTATTGCGGAGACTTCTTCGCCGGATTGTTTTAGTGGGGTCTGGAAGTCGAGAATCTGTCTCTTCGTAACTTTAGCTATTATCTGTTCGTAGCTACTTATATAATTAGATCTCGAGCATTCATCGAGAATGGGTAGCAGCGGAGTAATTCCGTTGCTCATGATCGCTCTAAGCGTTAGGTCTTCTATACAGATAGAAGGTGAAGTGTGCCATAAGTGTCTAAACATAAAGCTCTTAGTTATAGCTACAGGTCGACGTACAGCTATTGCGAACTCAACGCTACTGGAGATTCCCCGGTGTGTGCCTATATCGTGAAAGAACGCATTTACACTATTTTTCGCAAGAAATTCCATCATATCGGTCTGACTCATAAAATCGTGCGTAATCTCAAGACGAACTCCCGGCTTATAGAGCCTTTCTCTGCAGCGCTTAGCAGTTACCAAGGATGTGCGGGTGCCGTCTGCATCCACCGGTCCGCAAAACGGCATATGGAATCTAATGAGAGCCTCATCAAATTCAAGTTGAACTTGATCAACAATTAGCTCGAACCTCTTATCCGGGAATCCAAATCCGAAACTGCCTACAGTAGTGATATCTGGTAATGGATGTGTATTTGTAAAATCAGGAATTAGTCTGCCAACTGTGAGAATAATCGGATTTTTAGTCACGAGTGTAGGATCGGGACAAATATAATAGTCAAATAACTTGTTAGATGCGTTGTCTGCCGCTTTTTTGTAATCAAGAAACTCGTTGGATGCATTGTCTGCCTCGTTTTGTGCAACCTCGTGCATGATTCCGAGCTGAATAATCTTGACGGCTTTTGAAACAGCAGGCGTTAACCAGGGCATAGTAAGCGGAAGATGGTTGTAGATTATTACCTCTGGCGCTGATTGTCTAATCTCGAAAAAGAGTTGATCGGCACTACTGCATTCCGCAAACACAATGTTCAGTGTTTGAGAATGCGAAAGGGCTTCAGCGAGATTTTTGCCGTACTGGTAGATACCGCATTTAGTGTCGGAGTGTGACACGATAAGAACGTTTGTTTTACTCCCGGAATTTATTTCACGGGCTGGTAAGTCTTGCTTAGTAGCGCTCATTTTAATTGTTGTTCGCTTGTCCGAGCTGGAATCTTACCATGCTGTGGCTTTTTATGTTTTTGGCAAACTAAAAGTAGGCCGCTTTTTAGCAAGCGGCAATCGAAAAGGGGGCCACTTTGAAAGCTGTCCGATAATGGTTCGGTGTTCCTCGTTGGAACCTAGAATCAGGAAGGACTTAGTGCTGCAAAGGAATGATTGGGCATTTCTGCGCCGACTCAAGCTGCAAGAGGGTAAGAGTGAGCGCTGGATAGCAAGCGAATTCAAGCTTTCTCGCAAGACGGTTGCAAAATACGTCAAAGATCCAAACCCTCCACGCTATCGAATTGAGGTTCCAAGAGGAAAGCCTGTAATGGATGAACACAAGCAATTCATCGCGGAAATTCTGGAAGCAGATGCTGGCAGTCCAAGGAAACACAAACATTCAGCCGCTCGCATTTTCCAGCGGCTAAGAGACGAAAGGGGTTTTAGAGGCGGAGAGAGAACAGTCCGTGCTTTTGTAGCCGCACTAAAAAAAACTAGCAAATCTGTTTTCATTCCTTTGCAATATCAACCTGGTGGCGATGCCCAAGTCGACTACGGAGAAGTATCCGTAATACTTGCAGGGGAACAAACCAAGTTGCAGTGCTTCCTAAT
>CAJCIF010000194.1 GCA_903970355.1 Actinomycetota bacterium | reverse complement strand
AACGTCCAACAAGTGCAAACAAATGCCCAACAAATTAGTGATGCCCTCTATCAAGCGCTGCAACCTCAAACAACAGCTTTTTTCAACTTCTTCAAGGCAATAGCTGATACCAGCTCTCTTCGCATGCTTGGACAATCATCTACTGTGCAAGAAGTGAACGATTCAAAATGGTCTATTGCCTGCATGGATCGCGGTGCCGATTCCAACGTTTACATTCAAACGCAGCAGTTTCCGTCTGACTATAACTTGCCTCCAACTGCAACCGTACCGTCATCTGATGGAAAGCAATGCTTGATAGGCTATGAGCCAGTTTCGGTCGATCAATGGAATTTCTGGTTCGTGCCTTTTCGCTGGAATGAAAAACCACATTTGGTATCAGAAGATCACTTTGAAGAAAACAATCTTACGAATGATCCAGTCACCTACAAAAGTCCACCGCCTCCAGCTACCGGCACTGTCACTTGGACTAAGCCTGTTCCTAACAGCTTCTCTGTTCATGGAAAAACTATCAAACAACATGAATTTGGCGAAGAAGCCGTATCCTGGGTAACAACCAATCCGCAGACGCGCTATCCAATGAGCATTCCGCATGGATTTATCAAAATCAAAATAGATCAAAATAAAGCTGAATATCAAACGCTTATGATGCCGGTGCCCCTTGAAGATAATTATGGCTTTACGCCGACAGAACAAAACGAACCAGCTTTACCCGTACCAGGTTGCGGAGTTGGCACTGTGGTAGCAATGATGGGTGATGAATATATCCCACCGACCATTAATCAAGCTGTATTCGCAAGCTTGTCGGACAGCTATACCCAGGTCAAAGCTTGGTTGGTGCAACGCATTAATGAAATTCATCCGGGCTTTACGGACGCCAATTTGACGTCACTTTTGTCGACCGGTTACATACCGACAGGAGATTCACTCAATTTCGTAATTTATAACGACGATTCAAACACTGTGCAGGTAACCACTCTGGACAATGCCAGTTCTATTCCATGGTTAGCAGCTGTCGTGAATCAAGATCCGGATGGCTCGGCAGCTCCGACTTATAGCGAAAGTTTCATACCTTATGAACCAAATATCGTTGAAGACTGGTCGCTTGAAGGCACCTTCTGCACTGAAGGACCGTTGTACTATCTCACCGAAAGCGGAACCATGACTTGGACTCCTGGCTCCGGCTTCAATGGCAATCTAGGTTCGCTTGAGATTCAACGTGAAACAGATGTCTATCTCGCCGGCATTTGTGTCTGCCCGTAAACATCTTGCTTCTTTGCCGCCAAATGCCGAAAATAACTGTATGGACGGTAGAACATCAATAGGTGGCCTTGTTGTTTTCGTTGCTGCGGCAAGCATATTTTCCGCTTGTGCTGGCAGTCTTGAGACTACTCGAGTAGCTGAACAATCAGTTAAAACTGCTACTCCCAACGAGTTGCAAAGCGCCAGCCCTCCCGTAAAAAAAGTTCAGCAGGCGCTTCCCAGGGGAGCAACTATTGAAGAAATAGAGCGACGGGAGTTGCCGATATTCCTTTCTTTGAATGGAGTCATTCGCTCTTTGCCCAGCAAAGAGAGCGATGTGAGTACTCGAATAATCGGCAAAGTGGTAAGGGTAGCTGTTCATTTGGGTGACAAAGTCAGCACCGGCCAACTGCTTGCTGTGCTGGACAGCAAGGAGATAAGTGAACTTGAAGCAGAAATGATTGAAGCTAAATCGCAAGTTCGTATTGCCAGAGCAAGACGTGAGCGCGAAAAGCAGATAATGGATGAGCAAGTGCATCGTCCCAAAGCTCTCATTGATGCTCAGGAGCACTATGATGAAAAGAAAGCTCAGGATGAATTTACTGAATCTGAGTTTCAACGTCAGGAAGGCTTGCGCAAAGAGAAAATCAGTTCCGGCCGTGCCTATCTGGAAGCAAAAACAGAACATTTGCAGGCACATGCCGCTTTTGAACAAGCAAAATTAGAATTGCAGCGTGAGCAGAGTCTTTATAAGAACAAGGCTCTTTTGAGTAAAGATTTTGAAATTGCCGATGCAGAAGCAGACCATGCTGCCCAGCATTTGGACACACTCAAACAGCGCTTACTTTTTCTGGGCATGGATCAAAAATCGATCGACAATGTATTGAGCAGCGGAAAAATAAGTGGTGAGCACAATATTTTTGCTCCGGTATCAGGTGTTATTAGCCACGAAGATGTTGCTGTTGGCGAAGTTGTCGAATCTGATCATTCGATGTTCAAAATTTTGGATCTTTCTGAAGTTGATGTGAAAGGCGAGGTTCCGGAAAGCGAAATCGCTTTGATAAAGCTCGGAGACAAGGTGACCGTAACGGTGCCGAGTTATCCAGACGAGGAATTCGTAGCAACGATTGACTACCTTTCCGACCACGTCAATCCAGAAACACATACGTTGGCCATACAAGCGCGCCTTAATAACAAAAACGGCAAACTCAAAACCAATATGAGCGCGGAAATAGATTTAGATGGACCAAAACGAATTATTCTTGCCTGCCCGAAAGCCGCACTTATACACGACAAAGGTAACGTTTTAGTTTTTGTTGTTGAAAATAGGCATTTCTTGTTGAAGCCCATAATTACTGGTCTGACAGCCAAAGACTATGTAGAGGTAAAGGCTGGATTGAATGAGAAAGATAAAGTCGTAGTGGGAAGCCACTTATCGTTATCTGAACTGCAAGCTAAAGCACGGTAAGCTTAGCCGCCTCTTGGCATGATGAAGGAATGATAGATGGCTAATGCTCACGAGCACTGCCAATGCTAGTTTGAGAGATGTTCTGATTTGGAAATTCGCAGTGATCACTCGCTTATTTTGCGCCTTCCTAGTAAGTTCGATTTTGCAACTGAGCCTGGCTGCTTTTGCAAACACTATTGCGTATGTACCTCCTACCGCGGACCAGTCCGGTAAGTTCACAGGAACACTACCTCTTAGAAGGCTTGGATCTGTTCTTTTGCCAAAGGGGATGGTCAAATTTGATGGCGATGAAATAAAGATACTAGCCGTGCCACAGTGGTTGTTCGATCGCAATGTCGTTTTTCGTGGCGCCCTGATTCGTGCCGAATTCGCACCACAACAAGCAAGT
>CAJCIF010000193.1 GCA_903970355.1 Actinomycetota bacterium | reverse complement strand
CTTTCCCTACACGACGCTCTTCCGATCTGTATCGGTCAGGTAGCACGCACGATTATGACAGCCGCAGCCGAACACAATGCAGACATGCTTTTTGTTGGAACCGTAAAACATACCGGATCCGGTTTTTCCGTCACGCCTCGCGATCCGATAGTTAGTTATCTGGTTGAAAACTGCCCGATATCCATATGTCTGGTGAAGCGAGATCCAGATGAAGAAACAGCCACCGGCACCGGAACAACACCTTAAACCGCATTCCGCACTTTGAAAGCTTCTTCCAGAGTTTTGTAGTCCAGCAAATCTCTTACGATTCGCATGGGAGGCAGACACTCGAGTACACGTTTGCCATAAGTCTTAGTTGTAATTCTCGGATCGAGAATGGCGACCATCCCTTTGTCTAGCTTTGTGCGAATGAGCCTGCCCACACCCTGCTTGAGTCGCATCGTGGCATGGGGAAGCGCCAGATCTTTGAACCAGCTAGCCGCCGGGTCTTCTTTCAGGAGATCGCATCTGGCTTCGTAGATCGGATCATCAGGCACCTGAAATGGGATGCGATCGATGACAACACAGCTAAGTTGATCGCCATCCACCGATACACCTTCCCAGAAACTGGATGTGCCAAATAGCACCGCCTGCGGTGTGCGCTTGAACCAATCGATCAGCTTTTGTCTCGGCATCTCTCCCTGTCTTTTACATTCAAACGGCAAACCCGAAGCAATGAGATCGAATGTGCTGATCAAAGCCGCATGGCTCGTAAAGAGCAGAAACGCCCGGCCTTCGCTAAATTCGACAATTCGCTCAATTTCTGCGGCGGCAAGAGGCAAGTAGTCTTTGTGATTAGGTTCCGGAAGATGGTTCGGCAAATAAAGTAAAGCCTGATTGGCATAATCGAATGGGCTGGGAACTTGCGACTGCACAACATTTTTTTCAATGCCGACGTTGCGCTTGAAAAATGCAAATGGATCATCACCTGTAGTTGCAAGAGTGGCAGACATCCAGACTGAGCTATCCAAGCCTGATTTCTCGAGCAGGGAACCTTGCAGATAGTGTGAAACATCAAGCGGTGCCGCCACTATTTCCATCCTTGCTCCAACAGGATCCTTTCTCGAAACCCATAGAACAAAATCGGTATCAGGTTCTGCCACAAGTGTCAGGCAAGCAATCTGGCGACTGATCGTACTAACAATCGCCTTAGCTTTTAACTTTGCTTTTTCTCTAGCCTGATCGTAATCGAGAAGATATTCAAAGGTTTGGTCTTCCAGCCAGGTTTTAAGAAGGTTCAAACTTCCCGCTAAATCCAGCGCTTGCTCGATCGGATCTTTCAAACGCATTTTTGCAACCGGATATCGCATAGCGAGATCGCGAAAGAATTCATCGGAAGTAATTTCCAAATCGTGGACAAGATGTGGTGGCGCATTCGTTTTTTTCAGGGCGCGACTGGCCAAATTTCGAACACCGCGACTGCTGACCGAACTGCTGAAGATGTCCGTTGCAACATCTGCAAGATGATGTGCTTCATCCACGATGAGAAGCTCATACGATGGCAAAATACTTCCCAAAGATGCGGCATCCGCTAACAGCAATGCATGATTCACTACCAGAATATCTGCATTGTCTGCTCGTTTTTTTGCTTCGAAATAAAAGCAGCTGCCAAACCTCGGACACTTGTTGCGCATGCAATCATCCGCATCGGAGTTCATCTCTTGCCAAACATCCCAGGGCGGCAGGAAATCCAATTCATTCACATCGCCATATTCAGTGTTGGAGACCCAATCAATCAAGCGATTGTCGATCTCGTACTCCTGTAGCGCCTCATCCCATCTTCGCAGGCCAATATAGTTGTTGCGTCCCTTCATAAGGGCTGCTTTGAATTCAAATGGTAACAAGGCTTGAAGGGCTGGAATATCTTTGTGGATGTATTGTTCTTGCAAAGAAATTGTGTTGGTTGAGACCACAACTTTCTTACGCGAAAGCACTGCTGGAATAAGGGCCGCCAGACTTTTGCCAGTACCTGTGCCAGCCTCAAATATACCTGTTTTGTGATTTTTGAACGCGTACTCTATTGAAAGAGCAAGGTCGAGTTGCTGTTCCCGCAGTTCGTACTGAGGAAACCGGCTGGAAAGCAGATCGAAAACGTCTTTGGTACGCAGATCTCTACTTTCAGACAATTATGAATTATTGAGGGACTGTGTTTGAAGTGGCTGCAATCTGTGAAGTTGCACTTTGCGGTTGATATTGAGGCAAATTGATTTTCTGCCCCAAGTTCAGGACGTTGGCATTCTTCAAGTTGTTGGCCTTGCAAATTTCGTCCAACAAGCGAGGACTGCAATGCTTGTAGTTTTTGAAAGCAATGCCGGCTAGTGTATCGCCAGTTTGAACTTCATAGGTAGGAGAAGAAGGAATAATGGTGTCGCCACTTGTGTGCGGCCCTGCAGGTGTGCCAGCTGTTGTTGCCGCATCTTTAGAGGCAACTACTGCAGTCGGTGCGGATTTACCTGCGCCTAACAACATAGGTGATGCGACACCATATAAGTAGACACCGGCTAGCGAAATAATGGCACCGCCCATGAAGCCGAGCGTCAGGTAGAAGCTAGGCGAACGTTTAGCACCATGTCCAAAATCATGATGGACGCCAGGCCATAGAGTCTCCAGCACATCGTGCTTTTGAGCCCTGATGGGAGGAGCATCTTCCGGAGCATATGAAGAGATTTCCGGTTCGTAAGAATATTGCGATTGTTCGGGTTGGTATCGTGGAGCTTCTGATTGGTATTTTGGAGAGAGAAACTCATAGGTCTCTCTTGCTCTCGGTTTGGCTTCGCGAACGTACTCGGGAAGCGCTTCAAATTCCGCGGTTTCCTTATCAGAATTCATGATTGTTGCCATACTTATTCACACCAATTGTTGCCGTCGACACTAGATCTTATGCGATAACTAACTGCGTATAAGCCGTTGTTAAGTCGGCGAGCATCTTAGCGGACTTGTTACCCGAAAGTCAAACGCGGGAAAAGAGGTTGTAAACGCTTTTGTAGTGCCACTTTTCAGTTTTTGACAAGTCGATCCCATGTATTTAACGCCACACACATTGCGCTTTTCGAGCCTTTCACATTAAATAAATGACAACCCCAGTTTGCATGAGCACGGCTAAATAAGCTGGTCTGCACATAGGTATAACCTGATTGCCACTTAATAAGGTGCCTTAGAATCTGGGTGGCTTTACTATACACAAAATCAAACGTGGTCTCCAAGTAGCCGAGTTGACCTGGTTGCACATATGCCTCATCAATGAGCAGCCGCTAAGGTTCCGAAAATAATCACCTTGACTTCGATAAACTTCTCATCTCTGTGAACGCGTAATTTAGATCGATACATATCGATATCAATTGCGTCCGATTTGTGCGTAAAAAAGTGCTGCGAAATATATTTGCTTAGTTTATTTCTGAGTCGATACTTCAGTGTGTACAGGGTGCACCTGGCTCATAAATTGGCGGCTTCCAGCCACAACCACAGCGGCCTGATCGGGCTTAAAATTATTTGCTACAAACTTGTTTACAGAATCCAAAGTTGCACCGCGGATAGAGGCGGACGTCTTTAGAAGCGGGCTTAACTCTTCTCTTTGTTCGAAACTTTCTATTGTGGTGCGACACAATCCATCCAAATTAGACATTTGAGATACAGGTATGAAGCCGAGAAGATATCGTTTCGCTTCTATCAATTCTTCTTGCGTCAGACCGGCCTTGCTGAACTTCTTCAGTTCGGCTTGTATGGTTGAGACAACTGATGACGAGTTGTTGTTCTCAACTGGAATTACAAGCGACCAGATAGAGGCGTCTGGATAAGCCTGTATATGAGAGCGCAAACTGTCACCAAGAGCAGCAGCCAGATCCGGCTCGCTGTCCATTCTCTGGCTCAGGCGAGAAAAGAATGGATGATTGGTAAGCGCACAATCCGCTATAAGAAGATGCGACCACAACTTGTCTTCGTTTTCTTTGCTCGAAATAGGAACGATGCGTCCGAGACAAACGAGACTTTCAGATTTATCTTGCAATGGAATAGAACTCTTACTGCCCCGT
>CAJCIF010000192.1 GCA_903970355.1 Actinomycetota bacterium | reverse complement strand
CCGTCGCATCAGATGAACTGAAGCCCTTATCGCCCATTGATCCGTCTGCCATGCGGAGCGCCCCCTTTTTCGTTCTACCCCTTGGCTACGGTAAAATCTCGGTTAAGCTGCAAAGAAAATCAAATATTGACCCTTATTTTGATGAGCACCCGTCATATTGGCGTTACATTTATACGTCTAGCGGGTCTGCTCGCCCTGGAAAACCCAAACACAAATACCCGGAGGTTCGTTAAACCGCCCGGGTAGTCAAATTAGCTGTGCCACCATATGTGGTATCGAATATGGTGAAGCGCTTGGCGTAGCATTGCCAAGCGCATTGATTATCAGAAATTGGCAGCTAGCCGTTCACGTTCTGCTTCGATGATGCGACCAGCGCGTCCACCGCTGCGGGGAAATTCTCTGCCGCGCATGAGCAATTGCTTGTCGTAGCTTTCTGGTTTGAAGATGCCGCAGAAGTAGTCAATCGCTGCTTCAACATCAAATTCACGGCACGAGAATATATCCAGAGTCACGAACCCTTTATCTGGGAAAGTGTGGATAGATATATGGGACTCGGCAATCAACACGACTCCGCTTACTCCCCAGTCATCCTCTACTGTTCCTCTATAAGTAAACACGTAGGGTGGCATTATCTTCGTCATATCTAGCTGTGCCGGGTATTGGTCTAGCACTTCGCTAACCATATTGAGGTCAGCCAGATTTGTTTTAGGGCAGCCATAGGCTTCTAGGATTAGATGTGGTCCAAACATTGTTTCTTCCCCCTGGAATGCTCGTGGTGTTTACGAGACTTTGGGTAACCGATGAAAACAAGGCGAATGAGCTTTTGACTTAGTCGTCTTGCGGGGTACACGAAACGCTTACTTACACCAGATTTGGACTTCAGCCGTCCTGGAGTTTCGAGCGTTGTTGTGTGGGTGCAGAGAACCTCCTGTAAGAATTAACGAAATGGAATTCTACACGAAAATATTTTTTTGGGAAGTGTCTTCAGAAAAGAGCAATAGTTTTTCGAATCAATTCCACGAGAACATAAACCGTTCTACCACAAGTAGCCGGTTAAGGTGAGGTTAAGCCCGTCTGGCGATTTTTCGACAGGCGCTCGGTCTTGAACGATAACTCGAATTACGAGGTCGCTTATACTTCGATGAAATCAAGATCTTTGGCGAAGGTTTCGTCCATCATTAAAATTGAAATGAACGCTCCGGCAAAGCAAACTCCCCCGGTCAGCATTGCTCCGGCAACCGGCCCCCAGATTGCAGAAATGCTGCTGAAGAGAATTGTGATCGGTATGGTTGATGCTCTCACGAGATTCGGCACAAGAGTTGTAGCAGTCGATCGCAAATTCGTGCCGAACTGTTCAGCAGCTGATGTAACGAGCACAGACCAGTAGCCCACGAAAAATCCAAGTGGCAAGCAGAGGAGCCGATAATATTCAACGGGGCAAGTGAGTACGAGGAAAGCGGAAATGAGCGCACCCGTCGCAAACAAAAGCATCGCCTTTTTTCTGCTCCGCAAAAGTTGACTCAGGATGCCGCTTATAACTTCGCCGGTTGTTTCTCCGAAGGAATAGGAGAGAGCGATTGCTGCCACGCTAAGGGCCACGTTGCCGCCGCCTCGAATCTCAGGAGCAAATGAAACTACAACTCCGATAGCGAACCATAGAGGTACCGCAGCGAGAACGCAGCGTACCAAACGCCAAACTCGACCTTTGTCGGACAAGAGAAGTCGAAGGCTGCCACGCTCAAGTCGATCGTTGTTGACGATCTTGGAAAAGAGCGGCGTTTCCTTCATGGACATACGAGCAAGTAACAAAACTAAGCCAGCCAATCCGGCCGTCCCGTAGGCAATTCGCCAGGCGAGAAGCCCACCGACATAGCTTGCCAGAATGGCACCGAATACACCTAAACCTGCAACAGCAGCCGTGCCGTAAGCGCGATACTGGCGAGGCGTAATTTCAGCGGCAATCGTCATAGCCGCGCCGACTTCTCCAGCAAGACCGACTCCGGCAAGAAATCGCAAAGCCCAATATATAGGAATGGATGGTACAAACGCGTTGGCTATATTCGACAAAGAATATAGAAGGATGGATCCGAACAAAACCGATTTGCGACCTTTCTTATCTCCGAGGATTCCCCAGAGAATTCCGCCGACGATCATGCCTGCCATCTGCATGTTGAGGAGAAAGACCCCGGCATTCAAAGAATTCTGAGCAGACACACCCAGACTGATAAGACTTGGCTGTCTCACAACAGCAAAGAGGACAATGTCGTAAACATCAACCATAAAACCGAGTCCGGCAATCAGCAAAATTGGAATGATCTGCGCAAGCGGCAAATCAATGCTGACCGATTGAGATTGTGTCTCTGGTTTCTCGCGTGTTTTTAAAGCCATATTGGCGACCTGGGAGCCGAACCAAATTAGCCTATAGCAAGCACGCTAATAGAGGTAGACGGTTATCCGCCAATTATTGACAATTAACCGAAAAGCCCACTGGTATGTAATATGCAGATAAAAGTGTGCGTTTTTATTCCTTATACGGCGTTGGTGTGCGTCGCTCTTGCTTCACCAGGAGCGATATGTAGTTTTGGTAGATTGGGATTCTCGGCTCGACGAGCGTCGTTGCAAGCATTCAAACTTCCAATAAAGTCTCGTCTTTGATCTGGGCTCATGCCTTGAGTCTCTCGAATAAGGGCTTGCAAGAATTGGTTCCAATGAGCTGTGTCGCCCTGACCTTTCACTTGTTCAAAAGCACTTTCAACATTTTGCACATTAGCGGTGCAGACATCTTTCTCGGCCATAGTTAATACCTCCGAAGCGGTCTTTGGCAGATGTAAATTCAATTGTTATGTAGGGGCATGGCACTGCCAAGCCCAAGTTGAGAGTAAAAATTTAGTAGGTTGAGAGAGATGCAAAGTATAGGATTTAATTGTGGCAAAGCTGGTTCCCAGGCAGTGATCGCCTGGTAAATTCTGCTCCAACTAAACCATCACTCTGTTTAAGCGCACTTTCACAGTGGAATTGAAATTGGTTTCGACTGCGGTCATGAAATCGCTGGCGGCATCTACCCAGAATTGCGCACCAACGAGAATGGCTTGATTCTGCTTGCCCTGCGGGAAATTGAGCATGACTGGATCTTCGCCTTTGTAATTATTGAGTATGTCTTTCAATCGATGCAGATCAGAGAAGGTCTGATCTTGCTTAAAGTAAATGCTCACAAGACAAGCATCGGAAATTCTCCGAATTGACGATGCTAAAACGGAAACATCTTCTTCGTTCTTTTTCACTTTGCCTTTGATGAGAAGAAGGGATTGAGGCAAGAGTAAGTTTGGATCAATTCGATCCATAAGCTCTCCATAGGCAACAACTTCCATCCCGCCAACGAGGTCTTCGAGCTTGATTATGCTCAGCACCTTATTCTGCTTGGTCAATTTCTTTTCGATGGAATTAGCCAGGCCCCCGATTATGACGCTGGTACCGTCCGATGCTTCTTTAACCTCCCGTAGGGAGTGCGTGGTCAGTAAACGCAGGCGATTGCTTACTCTATTGAGCGGGTGACTGGTGACATAGAAGCCCAGCAATTCGTGTTCCATAGCTTGCAGTTCCGCTTCTGGAAATTCAGTGGGATCGCCAGTCAGCTCTTGCTCAGATGACATACCATGGTTTACTTGAATGCTGAACAAACTAATTTGTCCGGAAGCTTTTTCCATCTGGTGACGACTGGAGCGCTCAACGAGGCTATCGAGATTTTCGAGAGCCTGCCGGCGTGATGCACCGAGACCAACACAGGCGCCGCACTTGATGAGAGCTTCCAGGGCTCGTTTGTTTACCGTGCGCAGATCGATGCGGGACAGGAAATCTTGCAGCGATTTGTAAGTGCCGTTTGCCTCTCGCTCAGAAACGATGTTTTGGATGGCTGCTTCGCCACAGTTTCGCACTGCTGAGAGTCCAAACGTAATAGATTGACCATCTGCCGTAAAGTCTGATCCAGAGATGTTTACATCAGGTGGCAGAATATCGATGTTAATTGCTTGGCATTCGGCAATATAAGATTGAACTTTGTCTTTGTCTCCGGAAACACTGGAGAGAAGTGCGCACATGTATTCAACCGGATAATGTGTTTTGAAGTAAGCGGTTTGATAAGTCACCATGGCGTAAGCTTGGCTGTGGGACTTGTTAAAGCAATACTCCGCAAACTGCACCATCATATCGAAGAGTTGGTTTGCGATATCGGGATTGACACCATTTTTGGTGCAACCCGAAACAAAGATTTCTCTTTGTTTTTCCATTTCTTCCGGTTTCTTTTTGCCCATAGCACGTCTGAGCAAATCTGCCTGTCCAAGGCTGTAGCCGCCCAGGTGTTGGGCAATTTGCATGACCTGTTCCTGATAGACGATTTGCCCATATGTGTCTTTTAGAATGGGCTCCAACATTGGTGTTGGATAGGTGATTGGCGTCTTTCCATTTTTGCAGTCGATGAATTTCTCAATCATTCCTGTATCAAGTGGACCAGGACGATAAAGAGCGATAAGCGCGGAAATATCTTCCAGACTAGTCGGTTTCATATCGCGAGCGACTTGCTTCATGCCTGAAGAAGTTTCAAGCTGGAATATTCCGGAGAGATCGCCGTTGCTTATAGTTTGAAAAACCTGCTCGTCATCGAGCGGCAAGTTGTCGGGATCTATATCTATGCCGCGCGTCTTCTTGATGATTTTGACAGCCTTGTCGATCATCGTAAGGTTGCGCAGACCGAGGAAGTCCATTTTCACAAGCCCTACATAGGCGAGATCTTCCATGTAGAACTGCGTTATGACAGTGCCGTCATTGTTGCGCTGTACCGGCACGATTTCTTCCAGCGGCACATCTGAAATAACGACACCGGCTGCGTGCATACCGAAAGTTTTGTTGACGCCTTCCAGCTTGCGAGCCAGATCGATAACCTGTTTGGCTTCTTCGTTACTGCTATAGACCTTCTTGAACTCAGGATGCTCCTTCACCATTTCATCAAGCGGTGTGGGCTTACCTCGCACAACTGGAACCATCTTGGCGAGCTTGTTGGATTCCGCAAATGGAAACTCAAGAACACGGGCGATGTCTTTAATAACTGCCTTACTGGTCATGCGGTTGAAGGTAATAATTTGCGCAACCTTATCACTGCCGTATTTTTCAGAAACATATTTGATGATTTCTTCCCGGCGTTCGATGCAGAAGTCTGTATCAATATCCGGCATCGACCGTCTTTCCGGATTCAAAAATCGCTCGAATAGGAGGTTGTACTTCAGCGGATCGATGTTTGTAATACCGAGAGCAAAAGCCACTAGACTGCCGGCGGCAGAACCGCGACCGGGGCCAACAGGGATGCCTTTGTCGCGCGCATATTGTATGAAGTCGGCCACAATTAAAAAGTAGGAGGCATAATTCATGTCCTGCATTACTTTCAATTCTATGCGGGCACGATTTTCAATGGCGTCCGTTATCTCTCCAAATCGCTTCTTGAGACCTTCGAACACAAGCAAATCTAAATATGTATCGGCGGTATGTCCCGGTGGTACCGGGAAAACAGGCAAGCGTGGGTCATCGGAAAGTTTGATAGGGTCGATCTTGTCTGCTATTTCAAGCGTATTCAAAATAGATTCTTCAATGTGTTCGGTGTCTAAATGGTCTCGGAATAGGCAAGCCATTTCATCGCCATTTTTGATGTACTCCCAACCAGTAAACTTCATGCGTTCTTGATCGGTAACGAGTTTGCCCATTTGCACACAAAGCAAGCAATCATGCGCAACGGCATCTTCTTTATTGGTAAAGTGACTGTCATTGGTGCAAGCCAGTTTTATCTCAAGTTCTTTACTGAGACGGACAAGATGTTTATTTACCTTACGGTCTTCCGGCATGCCGTGATCTTGAATTTCAAGATAGTAATTGTCTCCAAAAACTTCTTTGTACCAGGAAGCAGCTTTCTTTGCCTTTTCGTAGTCGTTTTTCAAAAGGCTCTGGCAAAGCTCTGCACCCAGGCAGCCTGAAAGCACAATTAAGCCGCTTTTGTGTGCCTCCAGCATGTCTTTATTGATGCGCGGTTTGTAGTAGTAACCTTCTAAGTGAGCGCGCGAATTCAACTTGACCAGATTTTTGTAACCCTGCTTGTTCTGTGCCAGAAGGGTGACGTGGAAGAGCGGCTGCTTCGAGGTTTTGTCTTTGGTGTCACCGTCGATTATGTAACCTTCGCAGCCGATAATTGGTTTGATGCCGCCTATTTCATGGCATGCTTTGGAGAGTTCGATAGCACCATACATGACACCATGATCTGTTATGGCTACGGCAGGCATGTTGGACACCTTAGCTTTTTTGACCAGGTCCTTGATCATCGTTGCGCCGTCAAGCAAGCTGTATTCAGTATGAAGATGCAACGGAACGTACGGACGCGGGCTCATGAGAGTCTCCAACTAGACAGATAGATTAAATATGGTGTGGATATAGCATGCATATCCGCACTCGGAATTTTCAATTCCATGGCGCCTCTAAACGCCAATGTGGCGCTGTGAGCCACTTCAACTTGCCATTCTAGCGCCTTCTGGTTCTCAAACCTGGTTCTTAAACGGTTTGCACCACTAAAAAGTTCAACTTGCCGAAAGTGCCATTCTAAAGAAACGAGGGAAAACCCTATTTACTTGAAAATCCGCTGACCCTAATATTTCATATTGTCAAGCAGTCGCTCCCCTTACCAGGACTGATCAACAATGCATCTGGGTCATTGGACTTCCACCATCAGGTGGAAGGTCGCCTTTTACGCCATTTTCGCTACAGCGCTTTCAACAGTTGCGCCAGCATTTTCAAAACCAAGCATCAGCACTTTCTACGCATCCACTGAATACTTTATTGTGTTTGGAAAAAAGCCGTTTGGGGATGCCGATGCGCTGCCAATTACCAGTACCAAACCCTCATTGAGTCTTTCGGCATGGGAACCAGCAATCATCAAAAATGCAGATCTTTTCGAGCTTGGTATTGGAGCAGAAGAAGTTGCGCCGGATCCGTTTCTTTTGGGAGATCCGCCCGATTCGCATTTTCCGGAATCGGAAGGCGATTCTTTCAGGTGCTGGGGTGGAAATACAGTCGGAATAATACACACCTCCGAGAAGTCCCCATATTACCGAATCTTTTTCTTTAAAGAACCAAGTTCCTCACGAATTACCGAAGTAGTAAAAAATGTAGACCGGTCGAGCAACTTATCGATCGCCAGTGACTCAACCAATTGGCCTCCTGCAAATGCCAGCCTGGCAGAAGTTCTGGAAAAGATTGATTCCGTAAGAGCTGGTACGCAAGTCTCACGGCGCCTGGCAACAGTGACTAAAAAAGGAAAAGTATGTGGTGAAGTTTGGTTTGAACCTTTTGAAAAAGAACTTGTCGCTTCTCTCTACAGACGAGCAGCCTTACTTGAAACCAGCAAAGTGCGAAAGCATATTTATTTGGGTTCCGCTTATTGCAAGGAGGAAAATTGGGATGGAGCATGGCGAGAATTTGAACAAGCCTACCAGCTCAATAAAGAAGACGAAGAAGTAGCAAATGAGATCGCGGTGGTTTATCGCGCCGCCAATAGAGATCTTGAACGCTGCATATGGTTGACGCGCTATCTAAGAGTAACCACGGACTGGCAGCGCTTTGAACTGGCGTTCCGCGAAAGAGACAAAATTGAGCGTTTCTACGCAGAAGAGAAGTTTCGAAATGAAAAAGGACCGAACGTTCCCTGGGATAAGGAAAAGCTCCCTCTCCGGGTGTACTTTCCAGATTCTAAATTACCTGATTTCGATAACAGGCTCGTTGATGTCTTCAAAGAAGCGATGGCAGAATGGATAGTCGCTACAGATGGACGTGTCGATTTTGAGATTACAGAAGATAAATCCCTCGCCAATATTTTTTGTTACTGGCAAGAACCGGGTGAGAAATACAAACAATACGAGGGTTTAGAGAAGGCACCGCAGGGAGTGCCATATTTGGCCGACATTGGCAATACGGATATCTACTTGCTTGATGGAAAGCTCAAACGAGCTGACATCCAGATACTTGCAAGAGCCAACGGAGACTATGAGTGCATGGATCGTGAGTTACTTCATACGGTTTGCTTGCATGAAATTGGTCACGCACTCGGCATTCAAATTCATTTGAAAAATCCAAGAGACATCATGTTTCCTTATATATGCGAAGAAGTGACGGCTGATGAACTTTCAGGACGCGACAAAGACGATCTCAATTCACTTTATGTCAAGCACCCGATCATTCCTCATGCTGTTGAAACATATATTGGATTGCAAGCTGAGTGCAAGAAACTCCCAGAGGAGGAGGTGCTCAGATCGGTTTTGCAAGCAAGCACAAAACAAAAAACAGCCGACCCGTTAGAGTCGGCTGCAATACTTTTTTGAAAAGGTTCGATCAGTTGAATTGCCTTTGGTATTTAGTAGGCAAGCTGTTTCAAATGTGAGCCTTTTGAGGTGCGATACGTGCGGCGTCTTGCAACAGGCGGACGGTGACCAGCTGAGAGTTGAGAATCTTCGGTATGTTCTCTAAGCAATCTGTGTGCAGCTTCTTCGGCTTCAACTTGTGCCAAAGCTTGCCGGAACCACATTTGCAAGCACTGTCTCTCTTCTGTGGTCAACGCGGTTTTCGTCATTGAGTATTCCTCTCTGTGTTTGAAAATCGAACTCTGAAGTGAAAACATCTCGGCAGTGCACTTGGCAAGACCACGGAGAGACAAATATGCCTTCGAGTTCGCAGCTGGACTATTCTAGGTGCTTACCAAGGGGCTCGCAAAGGATATGTAAATAAGTTTGCGCTGAACTATGCCCAGAAAGGCATTAATAATCGCTTAGATGGTGGTGGAAGTGCGTCAATAAAGGAACGGAATAAGCTGCCATTTGGGACTGGTGCCGGCAGTAGTGGCGCCTTTCGGACCCAATTCCCATTTCAAACAGACAATTGCACCGGGAATAGCGACCAGTGGAAACCAGGTCTGAAAGAGAAAAGGCAATCCAAATATATATATCAAACTGGCTGCGTAGATAGGGTGTGCAACTGTCCAGGGATGCATTTTGATACCGGGAACGGTGTCTTTCATGAAAGCAGAACGCAACAAAACTATGGCAGCT
>CAJCIF010000191.1 GCA_903970355.1 Actinomycetota bacterium | reverse complement strand
AAAACGTTCGGCAAATATTTAGATGCCGGCATGCTGCCCAATAACTTCCCTGATGTCGATCAGAGCCCTGAGTACAACACGGTTGATGCCACACTCTGGTGGGCTTGGGCATTGCATGAATATTACTCGCTAAGCGGAGATTTTGATTTTGTCAAAGAACAAGTTCCGCTTCTTAACAGCGTTGTAGAGCACCATCTCTCTGGTACTAGATATGGTATTAAAATCGACCCCGAAGACGGTCTTTTAACAGCCGGTGCCCCTGGTGTGCAGCTCACCTGGATGGATGCAAAAGTAGGAGATTATGTTGTTACTCCCCGGGAAGGCAAGGCGGTAGAGATCAATGCCCTCTGGTTCAATTTCTTAAAGGTTCTGGAATACTTCCATCTAAAATGGGCATCGCTAGAAGCGGACAGCCCGGCTGAAGAAGATCACAAAGGAGCTGCACATAGGTATGCGGATCTTGCCACCAAAACGCAAGCCGGCTTTGAGAAATTTTGGCTGCCTGCGCAGGGATATTTAGCAGACGTCATTGGCTTAGATGGGTCTATCGATGCTTGTTTGAGGCCAAATCAACTGATCGCACTCAGTTTGCAATTTCCAATCCTGGACAAAGAGCGCGGCAAATCCGTACTCAAAGCGGTCGAAGAAAAATTGCTCACACCTGTTGGTTTGCGCAGTCTTTCGCCCGATCATCCAGGCTACAAAGGCATCTATGGTTGCGGCTTGGCACAAGCCGATCAATACCATCGCGATATCACTTATCATCAAGGAACAGTCTGGCCATGGCTACTCGGCCCATGGGCTGATGCCCGTCTCAATGTCTATGATGCCACCACAGACAATGTCAAAATAATTGAAGAAAAATTCGCTACTCTGCAGAATCACACGTTTTTTGAGGCAGGCATAGGGTCTATTTCCGAAATTTTCGATGCCGATGCACCGCATCTTCCCCGCGGTTGCTATGCGCAGGCCTGGTCGGTGGCCGAGATTTTACGCGTCTTGCAGAAACTGAGCAAATTCAGTTCAACTGCGGTTGCTTCTTGAAGCAAAATAAAGCAGAGCTCGCTTGAGCTATGTCCGATATATACGGCTCAATCTGCTGTTGCGCTTTCGTGTACAATCTGTCGGTTCGAATACCAGGAATCAGCTATATTGCTTCTTAGAAAACCAGTATTAATTGCCCTTTGTGCTGCACTTGCTACAGCTGCTTCAGCTTCAGAAATCAAAACAGACCATCCTTTTGACTACCAGGGTCTGACCGACTATCGGGGTTCCATTCCGATATGGACGGCGCTTGGCTGGAAAGGTGATGAAGATTCGCAAATGTGGCTCGGTCTTGTCTATATGAACGGCTGGGGCACGCAACGCAATTATTTGGCTGCCAACAGGTGGTTTAGCCTGGCTGCTGCGCAGGGAAATGACAAGGCAAAAGTATTTCTTGGTGTAATGCATTTAAAAGGTCTAGGAATACCCAAGAATTACAACGAAGCGATTTCATACTTCAGCAGTGTGAGCGCGCGCAGTCCAGATGCTCTCAATAATCTGGGTTACATGTACAGTCACGGTTATGGCGTTAAGCGTGATTATCAAAAGGCAGTTTCCTACTATGAAAGAGCGATCGACGGCGGCTGCTCAAGTGCCCGTTTTTCACTGGGCGAATTGTATTTAAAAGGACTCGGTGTAGAGAAAGACAGGAAAAAGGCGATGGCACTTTTCCAGGATGCCGCCAATCAGCGTGAGCCGCATGCCATGTACTATCTTGGTGTTATGCATACAGATGGGCCGCCTGCCAATGCAAACAAAGCAGAAGCACTAAAATGGTTTTTGACTGCCAAACAACCACTTTCTCAATTGGCTCGTAACGGTGATGACGAAGCCATTGTAATGCTGAGAAAGTTGAATTCCGAAGTAGCCAGATTGAAGTCTTAAGTCAATTTGTAATGGTCGACCAGATTGGACCAGCAAGATCCGCCGCGTTTAAAGTGAGCGGGAGAAAACTGCGTTTTGAAGACATAATCAGGTTGTCGACGTTGCCGTTGTTAAGCCACACTCGCAGCCCGATTGCAATGTCACCAACTTCAACATGGTAAATCCATTTCTGGTTGTCTATTTCTTTTTTCAAAACAGCCTTACGGGTAGCATCCGCTAAAAAGTCCGCATCGGCCTTGCTCGGGCATTTATCCATGTCTATCAAAATTGTGCTTTCAGCGAGTTGATTCTGAAATTTTCTTGCTGCACCACGATAGTGTTCAATTGTAAGAGAGGCAGTTTTAGTTTCAAGCCCTGCTTTATTTATGCGCAGATAGACTAGAGGCTTCTGCCCTCCCAGTCCTGAAGTTTCTAGAATTCTGATGAAGACTACGACTTGTCCTTCGCTAACCTTGAGCAATGAATTTTCTTTGACTGGCAGATCGATCGTTTTGCTGCAATCCACCTGTTTGCCATTAATGGCAATAGAATCTGCCTGCAGAGGAAGAAGGATATTAGTGCATACATTTGTAGAAGCTTTCTCAAGATCGGGTGTTACTTTGACGCAGTCGAGCAAAACACCGTTCATTTGAACCGAGTAATGCTGCGTTGGCAGGTGACCGAATTCTGGCAGATTTTTTGCCGTTGGAATCAAATCATGAAAATTGTCTGTCGCAACAAGTGTGATCGATGGCAAATTCTTTTTAGTGGCGAACTCGATGTCGAGCAATTTATCTGTAGGACCGTAAATGCCTGATGTTGAGCCCATTGCATAATCGTTGGTTACATAGTTGAAACGTCGGGAGCTTTGTTTGCTGGAAAATTGTTGATGTACGGAGCGCCTTTGCACATTTGAAATGCGCAGAACGGAACCAGGCGGATGGTAAAAACCATCCCCACTCTCAATGAGGGCGGTGCAAACAATGTCACCGGAAAGCACATTACCAGGCCCACTACGCAGCCCTTCACACCACAAATAATTGTCTATCGGGCCATTGCTCCTCAAGACATCAAAATCGACGCTGTGTGGTCCGGACAAAGTGCCCGCTCCCGGAAAATAGTTTGCGCAAATATCAGACCAAAAATATTCAAGGACAGTTTTCAAAATGGTCTTGAATCGATCTTGTTTGATATAGCGATAGGCTAACTGCAACGCATTGAGATCTTGAGCATAGAGTTGCGGGCTGTCGAATTCCGCAATACCGTTCTCCTTCGTAAACATTGTCCAGCGCCAGAGATCCCGTTGTCCTTCCGCAACATATTCCATTTTGTCTTGAATGCCGCCAAGCAGAATCAAATCAATGCTTCGGGCCAGGAAAAGGCAAGTTTGATTGGGAGGAACTTTGGTGCGACGCAAGGCGGCAAGAAGATATGGAACACGTGCCTTGAGGTGGTAGGCTGTTTGATCCGGCAACCTGTTGAAGTAGGTACGGGCAATAAGAGCGAGTGGCAATGCCACTGAAATGATGTTGTAATTTTTGTAGTTTGGTTTGCCATTCAAAAATAGAGGAAAATTTCCGCAATCTGTCGAGCGGTTGTCGGTATTCTCGATGGCAAGCAATCTTTCCAATAAGATTGCTGCTCTGTCCCGATCGTTGTGCAAGGTCAATTGTCCCAGGACGGCATTGCTGAGATCAACAGGATCGAGCGAATTATCCTTAGCCTGAATTCTCTTGTCCAAGCTATTCAGATAGCGCACAGCACTGGAAACTAATGTCTGCGAACGCTGAAGATGTTCGGAGGGCGAAAGCTCTTTGAATTGAACAGAATCAGGAAGTACAGTAACGCTTTGTCTGGCTGGCCCGGGACCTTGCGAGAAGACGCTTCCTTGCGAAGCAAAGAGAAGCACCACCAGTAGTACTGAAACTAAATAGTAATTGTGATGCGCCACTTGAAACTTGAATCGGAAGGACAGACGGAAGAAGTATACACGTGCCATGGCAATTAGTGAGCTACGATAAAATATAGCAATATTTGGGAAATGAAAAAAAAGGAGGCGGGCAGGGCGATTGTCTGGTTTGTAGCTTTACCAGGTGATCACCGCTGCCCGTCCTATGACTTGCTCTCACTATTGGGTCTATTGGAACCTCCTTGAGCCTTGCCAAATCTTTATGCCGCCGCCTTAAAGTGCCGCGGAGAAGGAATTTCGGTTGCCACAGCAGGTACGTTTACCGTTAACGGTACGAACGTGTGCTTGCTAAGCAGCCGTGCCGATGACGCGCAGGCTTCAGCAACGAGTGCTTCTATGTCATCTATTGTGTATCGGCGCTTCGGAACTTCTCGGGGCCCCGATTTACTCGGTGTAACACCCAATGTGGCACAGAGTGAGTCGACGGCGGCGCAGTAGAGTCGGACTTGCTTTTCGAATTCTGTTTCCGGTTCCGGCAGCGGTTCAAACAATTTTCCAAACCAATTCAACAAGCGTTTCATGTGAATGCTCCATTTCAATGTTGACTAATAGTCAAGTTCGAGGCGGTGATTGTGAGGGGACAAAATCTGCGCCGCTGTTACGGTGCGCGCAAGTAATGGCGAACGAACAAAGTACGCTAGATAATTGACCCCGAAAGCTAAAGAAAAAAGAAAGAACACCTTTACGTTAAGGCTGGGTGCTGGTCTCTTAGCAAGTTAATTCCGAGGCGAGTGGCCGTTTCTGGTTTGTTCATATGTCAGATGGCATGGCTGCGAACCCCAAAGCGGTTGATGGCAAGTTCTGAAATAAGCTCAAATTTCGGTCTATCCAATAAATGGCTAGGTGGGATTGGCTAGACTGGGATAACTAGAAGGGAACTATGTCAGATGGCATGGCTGCGAACCCAAAAGCGGTTGATGCCAAGTTCTGAAATAAGATCAAATTTCGGTCTAACCAATAAATGGCTAGAGGGGATGGTTAGGTGGGAGTGACTAGACTGGGATAACTAGATGGGAACGTGGGGCTGCCGAGTAACCAGATCTTGGTTCTTTCGGTCCATTATCTTATTGCGACTGATTTCTTCAAGGGTCTCGGCTGCGTATGTATCACCGTTTTCCGCGGCTGCTTTAAGGAGTTTGATCGCTTTCTTCTCATTCTCGTACAAACCTTTGCCGTACAGGTACATGTGACCGAGTTTGCTTTGAGCATAGCCATTACCGAGCTTTGCGGCGCGCTGGTAATATTTGACAGCTTCTGAATAGTCTTGAATTTCTTCACCGTTTTCGTAATGCCAGTCGGCTAACGACAATAAGGCGTCCATATCGTCGTACCGGGCGGCGCGACCCCAGAGAGAAAGTGCAGCACGACTGTCTTGAGGTACGCCTGCGCCAGCAAGATGCATGCGGGCCAGAGTGTTTATAGCTGGCAAATATTCTTTATTGGCGGCGGCCGTGTACCAGCGCGCCGCTTCTTGATAGTTTGGCGTGCCCAGATAACCGCGCGAAAATATCTCACCGAGCTCATATTCAGCCTGAGCATTGCCCAGAGAAGAAGCAAGAGCCAACCAGCTCATGGCCGTTTCATAGTTGGTAGCAACTCCCAGACCATGTAAATACATTAGTCCCAAATTGAGCTGGGCGAGCGGGAAGTTCTGAGCAGCTGCCATTCCGAACCATTTCACCGCTTCATCGTAATTGTGCGGAAGAGTGACGAGTTCGCGATAAGTAGCACCAACGAGAGTCTGTGCAAAAGCATCACCGGCAGTGGCAATCGGTTTGAGATAGTTGAGGGCTGCATAAGAGTCGCCAGCCTCCAGGGCATTTATGCCGCAGCGAATTTGATCGCACACGCCTTGCTCGCGATCCTGAGAAGGATGCAAGATCGAATTTATGAAATTTGCCACTACACTTAGCTTCACTGATCTTATTTTACGACAAGGGAAAAACGAAAAGATTCAGGCACTATTAGTAACGCACGAAAAGGCAAAAGAATCGTCGGCATTACTCCAAAAGTTAATACTGTTTGGCCATCATTATTTTTGCATCGCGAGAATTCCTTCAATTGAAACGGTATCTGCAGTTTGCCGTTATTCACCACAGCCTCAACTCCCCGTACATGCTTTATCCAGAGTTGGTCTTTTTCTTTTTCCACGGTGAAGGAAAGTCGCGAAAGATGCACCGATTTCAATCTGATTGATTTTTGCTTTTGTTCGCTGTTAAACGATATTTCGCAATCCTGTGAGTTTCGCTCAACTAGAACGGTATGTCCAGAGGATCTGATCGACGTTAAGCCTCTTATAAAATTGGCCGCTTCCGGCCCGACATTTTTATTCGCTTTCACTGCAGATTTCTCCCAATCTGCAAAAATTTTGGCACCACATTTAGTGTTTTGATCGCATTCCAATACGGCCTGATCACAGCGTACAAAAGCAATACCGGATGCCGTTCGCTTCACTTCGGTTACACCTTGCAAAAGTGTGGTTGTCTTTAAACCTTGTGGTTTTCCTGAGATCACTTGCAACACATTCAGCAAAGGACTATCAGCATCTGGAGGGGCAGGATTTGCCCAGGCTGGATTTTCCGTATCAGCCTCTGGAGCAGCATTTTCAGCGTTTTGACCCAATGCAAAATTGCCCATGCTTAAAAGCAGAAGCGACGTATAAACTGTAATGGCGAAAATTTTAATTTGCACAGCCGACTAAAATACGTAACATGTCCAAGGCGGAGAACTCACGCCTATGTGCTTTTTTACCCCAATCCAATTATGGATTGACCTCCTTAACCGGGAAGAATACCGGATTTTCGTTTCCTCTTGAAAAGGGTAAGTATACAAAGCAGGTTGCCTGATGAGTGCGTCTAAGGGTTCTGATTTTTATGCCGGTTAAGAGCGACAGTGGTTCGGGACAAAAAATAAAGGAGAACGCACCTGTATCTCCTGATGTACCGACTTCGCCTGATATTGTGCAAGCGCCGCTCGAGAACAGTCAATTTGGTTGGAAAGCAACCGTTTCCCAATACGTCGGTCAGACGGTCGATAAGAAGTATGAGCTGCTTGAGCTTTGTGGCACAGGCGGGATGGGTTCGGTCTACAAAGCGACTCAGCTTTCCACACAACGTGTCGTTGCTGTGAAGATGTTGCTCCCTCATCTGGCCAATGAAGGACCCAGTTTGAGGCGTTTTCAGCTCGAGGCGAAAGCGGCATCACGTATCGATCATCCTAATTCGATCACGGTTTACGACTTTGGCGTCTGGCAGGATCAAGCCTATTTGGTCATGGAGTACGTTGAAGGACCTTCTCTTTCGCAGTTGATTCGCGAAAAAGGCAAAATTCCCTTAATTGAAAGCTTGCCGATTTTCCGTCAAGCCTGTGCCGGTTTGGGTGCAGCACATAGGCTTGGCATTTATCACCGGGACGTCAAACCGAGTAATTTTATGGTAATTCCGACCGTTGATGGCGTCGTAACGAAGGTCTGCGATTTCGGTTTGGTGAAGCTGAAAGTGACAGAGGGCGACACAATTACAGGAACCGGAGAAGTATTTGGTAGTCCACCATACATGAGTCCAGAGCAGTGCCTGGGCCGAACAATCGACGAACGTTCGGACATTTATGGTCTTGGTTGTCTAATTTACGAAACGCTCACTGGTGTTGTGCCGATTAAAGGAGCGAATCCGCTTGATACTATGCGCAAACAGGTATCGTCACCGCCATTGCCGCTGACGCTTCCGGATGTAGATGCGGCGACCGCTTTCCAAGCAAAAGTATTGGTTGAAAAATCCCTTTCAAAAGAACCGGCCGATCGCTTTCAAACAATGAAACAGCTCGGTGAAGCTCTCGATGAGCTGCAAGCGGAAGTGTCGCAGCGTCAAAATCCCCGAGAATCCTGGGGTCAAAGAATGCTGCCGAGCTGGGATCCTTTCCAAAAAAGGCGCAGATCCCCTTTTGAAAAGTAGATAAGGTTTTTCCAGCGCAGTTGCGGTACTATAAATGGTGGCGCCTGCTCATTATTTCAATCGCCGGTTACTGCTGTAAGCAGAATAAACCAGCACCTCCACCCCGGGGGCTTTTTATGGTACAAGCGGTTAAGTTCGGTCGTATGATTCGTTTCCTGCATGCCGGTGAAGCGAAATTGGCCTGTCGCAGACCTCGTCTTGCCAAAGCCCCGAAAACAATCAATCTTTCAAGCAATGCCTTCCAGGACAACCAAACCCTGCCGGTAAACTACACGGCAAGCGGAGATAACGTATCACCGCCTTTAACCTGGGCCAATCTGCCCAATGACACTCGCGAGATTGCCATTCTAGTTGAAGATGCTGATGCTCCTCTTCCGGCTCCGTTCGTTCATGCTATTGCCTTCGGAATAGATCCAACCGTTTCATCGCTGCCTGAAGGCGCCCTTTCTGAGCACAAACATGGGCAGACAACACCTAACTGTCTTCGCATGGGGCTCAATACTTTTGGCAGAACCTGGTATCACGGTCCTTCGCCGTTTGCCGGTCATGGCGTTCATAGATACCACTTCCAAATCTTTGCTCTCAATGAAAAGCTGAAGTTCCGCAAACCGCCATCGCGACGAACTCTTCTCAAAGAAGTTGAAAAACACATACTTGCCCATGGCGAGTTGATGGGCACTTTCGAACGCAGCTAACTAGAGACAAAAAATCGGAAGTCGTTTTCATCTTTGCCGGGTTTTATCATTACGATTTTGCCTTCGGTTCGCTTTGGTCTGCCGTTGCGACTAAATTGGTTATACATATTGGTAAGAATGTCATTTTCGATGCGGCGCTCTCGGTTTGTATTGCGCTCTATGCAAACAGAAAGTGGAACATCAAGTATCCAGAGTTGGATATCTTCATAGCCAAATTTCTGAGCTCTGTCCGTAATCTCTTTGCGATATTGCTCTTTTAAATTAGTGTTGTCCACAACGACATCGGCACCGTCTTTAAGCAAATTTTCCAAGCGCTCAAAGAATATTTCAAAGACCTTTGCCGGTTCGCCTTGCTCGATTTCATTGCCATAAAGTTCCGCTCGAATGGTGTCGGCACAAACGCACTGATAGCCGCGTTCCACCAACTTTCTGGCTAAGGTACTTTTACCCGAGGCAGGCACTCCCACCAATAAGATAATGCGCTTCAAACGGCTTCGACCTTCACTAGTTTGTCAGCATAGATTTTTGTCTCTTCAACCAATCTTGCATTCGGCAAATCGGTTGAATCAACCTTAGCCTGAGCGCCTTCTGGCGTGCGGCCACCTTGAATATGACGATCGAGAAGGCGCGGTAAAATGGTATCGAATGTGACATCAAGAAACCAAACTTCATCGAAGTACTTTCGGCAATTACTCCACGGTTCTTTTTTGAGAAGTATATAGTTGCCCTCTACAACACAAAGCTTGTGCTTGGGCTCAATCACAATCGCATCCTGAATCGATGCTTCAATGCTGCGATCGAAAAGAGGGCAATAAACATTTTTGGTTGTGTCGTTGCGCAATCTCTCTAATAGCGAGATAAATCCATGTGCGTCGAAAGTTTCGGGTATGCCTTTTAGATCGGCGAGCTTTAATTCATGCAGCTTTTCATTTGAAAAATGGTAGCCATCCATTGGCACTACCATGGCAGGATCGCCTTTTATGTTGGCGTTCACGCCATTAACGAGTGAACCGGAAACTGTGCTTTTGCCGGCACCTGGATAACCCGTTATTCCGAGAATATAGCGTTGCCCATTCTGTAAATTTGCGACTTTTGCGCAAATGTCGTCGATCAAGCTTTGCACGCTTGTTTCTTCCGGAACCTGGGAAGTTTTAGTCATAACTCCTAACTCTACCTTTTTTCTGTAAGACAAAACCCAGCCATTTTACTGTAACGGCTGCGAAGAAAAGCGCTGTTGGAAATATATTATATAGATTAGTAAATAATACGAAAAAGTAGGAGCAGCAAGGATGGCCTTTTGGAGGGGCCACCCTTGCGTGCTTCTTCTCTTACTGGGCAAGCCGAGCTTTGAGTTGCTTCTCGACCCAGTCCAGGCAGCCTTCGTCTTCGAAAGTCTCGTAGACGAAGTACGAATCCGCCGGCAGATTCCGTTCCGCAAGCAGTTTTTCGAGAGCGCAGCCTTTCCGCACGAGGGCAAAGCCTTTCTGGCTGATTGCGGCCAGAACTAGAGGAAGGTCAGCACCGGAATCGCCGCCTGCGCAAACGATCTTCATGCCAGCTTCGATGAACGCTTCGGCAACGGCTTCTTTACTCAGACCGATTTCGCCATCCACTGGTTCGAACTCCAGGATGTGGTGTGGCGAGATTTTGCAATGGTTGCAAATCGGTTCGAGGTGGAGACCATCCGAGAGGAGCATAGGTTTGGCCAAGTTGTCGATGCCATTGCTGACAGCGAAATTGAACACACCGTAGCTTTCGAGAAGGTCCATAAGCGCCTTAGCGCCAGGAATGAGCCTGTGCGCTAGCTTGAGTTTGGCGATCACGTCAGCAAAGTCGAATGTGTCACTGCTCACCTGATCCAATGCCATTTGGAAAAGGTGACGAAGCGTCATTCCGGAATGCGCTTTGGCGGCGAGTCGATCGGCGTGATGCCAGAGAGCGGAATTGCGACCGAATTGGTCAACCAGGAAGCCGTAGTTATCGGGTATCCAGATGGTATTGTCCAAGTCGAATAGGGATACTGAGCTGCCGGGTTTGAGAGCGACATGAAGTATTGCCGCTCGTACGGCCATTACACAAGCCGCACTCAGAACATGAGGCTGAGTCAGGGTTTCGTCCGTGATGAACGGAACTTGCAGCATAGCGGGTGTTGCAGTTTGAGTAGACATGGTGGTAGTCCTTTCTTTGGTTAGCTGTTTGGTTTGGTTGTCTTAGCCGCACGAATGCGCGACCTAGGCGATGTCGACACGTGAGTCAGAACAGCACCGCAATTTATTTGCAAGATCATTCTTCGCAACCGTAGTTGCGCAGAAGAATCATGAAAACGAATTGGTGCTTTGGCTTTACTTAGAAGAGTTCGTACTCGGGGAAACTTAGAGAATTAAGACTCCAACCTAGTGAAAGTGATTTCGCCATACAAGCTAAAAGCTCGCCGACTGGCTGTTTTGCTTCGTGTTTCTACTAAAAGTGGAGCCCGGTTACTCCCCTTTACAACTATCGCAGAGCTCTCTAACTAGCCAATTTCTCAGGAATTAGTGGCCACAGCTTTTTTCTCTAAATACTCAAGGAGCGAGAGTCGTAACCAGAGAAGAGTCATCGCCAAACCTAGCGCGAAGTATCCCATGATGAAATGCTTGCGGAAATCTAGTTCGTCGTCCGTTGGAGCTCCCGATCTTGGATCCATCCATGGGTTAGCAATCAAAACCAAAGCCGCCGAACAGTAGTAAAAGGAAGTCAGCCCGTATGCAAAACGACCGATTGGCTTTGATTTTTTCCATTGCACGATCATCTGAACGAGATAACCAATACCAAATACAAAAACGGCCGTGCCGTAGTGTGCCATGCGACTGAGAGTCATATAGTGCTGCAGCGGCGTGAATATAATGACCGCCGCCAAACTGGCAAAAATAATGGTAATGAGAAAGCTTCGATTCACATTCTAAGAATAACTGTGCTTGCGAGGGCTTGTCTATGCACTTATTCGCTAATTGCAATTGCATCCAGAACAGCCATCCGAATGGCAACTCCATTTGACACTTGTTCATCGATTAACGAAACACTGAGATCATCGGCCAGCTCATCGGTAATTTCGATGCCGCGATTAATGGGGCCCGGATGTAATACCTTTACGTTTGGTTTTGCGCCTGCAATTCTCTTGTGATCGAGGCGATACAACTGTGAGTATTCTTCGAAGCTGGCGATCAGTCCAGCCTTTTGACGCTCCAATTGCAGCCTGAGAGCGATAATAAAATCGGCTTTGTTGAGCGCATCTTCAATGTTGTGATGAATGGTAATGCCCTGGTCCTTAAGATTGTCAGGAATCAAGCTGGGGGGGCCGACAACGTGAATATCGGCACCGAATTTTTGCAAGAGCCAGATGTCAGAACGCGCCACGCGGCTGTAGGTGACGTCGCCCACTATGGCAACTTTTTTGCCCTTCAAATTCGGTTCAACTGAAAACATCGTAAAGAGATCGAGCAGGCCTTGAGTTGGATGAGCATTGGTGCCGTCACCGGCGTTTACGACATGCAACCGTTTGCCGAATTTTTCTGCAATTAACCCGGCACTACCCGATGTAGAATGCCGCTGCACGATTATGTCTACACCCATAGCGAGTAAAGTGCGCGCAGTATCTTCGATAGTTTCGCCTTTTGCAACAGAAGATGATCCGATATCGAGATTGAGAACGGTCATGCCCAGGGCTTTTCCGGCAAGCTCAAAACTGGAGCGTGTCCTAGTTGAATTTTCGTAAAAGAGATTGGCTAGAATATGCGAGCCTGCCACCGCAGGTAGTGGCTTTCTGGTAGCCCGCAAAGCCTTATACTTTTTGGCAGATTCAACCAGGTACTTTACTTCTTCGATTGTAAGGTCTTTGGTGTCAAGGAGATGACGGCGACCAGACCAGGAAGCGGCTGGTTTTGTAAGATCGTGCGCCGATGCATCGGCGGATGTGTCCGTCTGGTGGGGCAAGAGCTTTCCTTATGCTAGAGGCCCTTATGCAACGAAGTGCTGAATAACAGTATCATAAGGCTGGCAGCCAAGTCCAACATTTATCTTGTAAACCGGTAATAGACCAATGGATGCTGTTTACACAGCAGAAGAACTGATTGAAATAACCAAAGGACGGCTGGCGGCCGGTCTCACGCCGGATGATGTCGGAGCTATTTGCTCGGATACGCGCTTTCTGCAAGCCGGAGATTGGTTTATAGCGCTTGCCGGCAAAAATTTTGACGGGCATGATTTTATCGGTGATGCCTTCGCCAGTGGTGCAATCGGTTGCATTGTCGAGGAACGGCCAAGCTATGCCATAGCCAACCCCAACTTCCCGCTCATAGCCGTAGACGATACACTTTTTGCCTATAATCGATTAGCGCGCAATTGGCGTAAGCGGATATCGCCGCAAGTTGTGATTTGCGCTGCTGAAGATGAAAGCGCTCCGACTTTGCTAAGAGAACTGGAAAAGATACTTACGGCCAAGGGCAGCGAGGTCGTCTCATTGCTTACAGTGGGGAGCGATGAGGCAGATGTGTTAGACGCTGTACTGTCCTTTTCAGCTGTTACCGAGTACTTTCTTTATGTTCTCAGTCCCAAGGATTTCACAGCCGTTTCCCGTCTTACCCATACTCTTGAACCGAATGTGCTCGTTGTGATGAAAGGTGCACTCGATAATTTTCGTCTGACTCATAGCCAGTCTGAAATTGCAAAAGTTAAGCGGGAGATGTTTGATGCGATGAGCCGAACCAAGAGTACAGCTATAGTAGCCGACCTCTTTCCGGATGCTCTTTATGCGACCGCTCAAGGAAATTCCAAGAAAATTCGCGTCTATCCGGGGGAAGGGCGTTCCGGCGCGGTAGATGCATCTCCTGAAGAATTCGGAGAATTAGATTGCGCGCCGGAAGTAATTCATCTTTCTCCGGAAGCGCGTTGGTGTTTGGATCAAGTGTTATCTTGTTTAGAGCCCGCCAGAAGTTGAGAGACAGAATTGAAAATTACAGATAAACCGCTTCCACACCTAAAAAATCTTGATCTTGCCAAGTTGCAGAGCGATCTCTGGGAAAGTGGTTTTGCGATTACTCCGCCCTTGCTATCGAAAGACGAATGCCATTCTTTAATACAACTATTTTCGAATGATGCCATCTATCGAAAAGTGGTGGATATGAAGCGGCATGGCTTCGGAAAAGGGATATACAAGTATTTTTCATATCCTCTGCCTGAACTAGTAGCAGAATTGCGCGAGAGTCTTTATCCGTGTTTCGTTGATGTAGCAAATGGATGGAATAAGGCCTTAGGTAAGGAAGAGACATTTCCTCCGACATTGAAATCGTTTTTGGAATATTGCCACAATGCCGGTCAGAATCGCCCCACTCCGCTACTACTTAAGTACGAACCGGGAGACTTCAATTGCTTGCATCAGGATATTTACGGAAAGATTGCTTTCCCTCTTCAAGCGGCTTTGTTTTTGAGTGAGCCGGAAGAGGATTACACGGGTGGCGAATTCGTTCTGGTTGAGCAGATACCTCGTGCACAATCTCGTGCCCACGTACTTCGTCCAAAGACTGGCCAAATGATTGTTTTTACCAATCAAGAACATCCTGTAGAAGGAAAACGCGGTTACTATCGTGCCAAAATTCGGCACGGAGTCAGTACTCTCACTGCCGGCAATCGTTACACGCTCGGTGTTATTTTTCACGATGCTGAATAAACTTCAGCCTGACACCATCCTGACACAGCCATAACACCGAACTGCTACTAAAGATATTTATGCTGACTCTGGTGACTGAGTTGGTGTTAAGCATGAAATACAATCGACAAGCTCTTACAGTTCAAAACGGACAGTTCCTAAAAGCGAAAGAATCAATTGCGGCGGCAGAGAATCATCAGCACATCGTGGTGGGCCATGGCTCTGTAGCAAGCACCGGCAATGGCACGCACATATTGGCAGACAGTGGGTCTCGAGTTATGGCCAGACGGGGTTCGCATGTAACGGCATTGGCAGGGTCTCATGTCATCGCTCACGCCGGATCGCACGTAGTTGCTCTGGCGGGCTCATTCGTTTTGGCTCAGGGGGGTTCTCACATTACAGCCCACAGTAAGTCACGTGTTGTCGCGCTGGACAAATCCAACGTTACCGCCATGGCGGGTTCAATAATTGAAGGTAAAGCGGATGCTGAAATAAGTTTTGTGCCAGACTAAAAGGCACCGTATAT